>NZ_JAPVZK010000014.1:0-56889 GCF_041432345.1 Streptococcus sp. 27098_8_103 | reverse complement strand
TTTCGTTAAAAGTAAATGAAAACCGATAACCACTGCCCATCTGTGCTTAGTTTCATCTCTGCACCAAGAAGATGACATAATTCCTCAGTGATATAAAGGCCTAAACCAGAGGATTCTTCCGTGTCTGATAGATTTTCCGAATAAAAACGGTTGCTGAGATTTTCTATTCTTTTGATGGGCTGTTTAACAAGGTTTGCAATCTCTAAGACAAGCTGTTCCTTTTCCTTTCGCAAAGATAGCCGCGCTTCTTCCTTGCCATGTTTGAGGACATTTCCAAGCAGATTTTGTAAAATGCGATCCAGCAAGTCTTCATCAGTCCTCATTTTCAGATCAGTTTCAACCTTAAAATCAAGCATGATATTTGCCGCCTGAAAAACATCATAATAAGCCAAAGTCTTCTTGGTGATAAAAGCTGAGAGATCTATTTCTTCCAGTTTCGGTTTGACAGCTCCTTCCATCAAACGACGATATTCTAGAAGAGCCTCCAAACGTTTGGAGACTAAATCAAGATGCTGGGCGATTTTTTGTAAGGTTTCTGCTTGCTTTTCAGGAGACTTTATCAATTGTTGGGTGTAACCTGAAGCGATAGTCAGAGGTGTCCGAATATCATGGGCGATATTGCTGATGGCCATATCCAGAGTCTGCTTTTCCCTTTTCATCACTAACCGAGATTGTTCTACTTCTTGAAATAGATTTTCAATCTGCTGGTAGAGATGTAAAAAATGTTTGGAAAAAATGTTGACTCCGACTCTTTTCATACTACCTGTGAGAATCTTGTCCTCAATCTGTTGACTCAAGTTTTTAAGTGCTAGATGGTAGCGAATCAATGCAATCGATAAAATAATTAGGAGTACCAGTAGAACAAAGATTATCATGTAGGTCATTGCTTGTCTCCTTTTAATCTTACCCCAACTCCCCAGATGGTTTCAATATATTCTTGATTTGGGTCAAGCTGGTTTAATTTTTTACGAAGATTACTCAAATGCGTATTGAGGGTATTATCTCCAGGTAGGTAGCTATCCTCCCAGACCAATTCATAAAGTTCTTCCTTGGTGAAAATTTTCTTAGGATGTTTGAGGAGAGTTTGAAGAATTAAGCATTCTTTCTTGGCAAGACGAATCGTTTCCTGACTATTTTTGATTTCAAAACTTTCTGCATCAAACTGGATATTTTTCAAGTTTTGTGGCAGATTTTCAGTTTTTCGTATTTCCATAGGCTGTTTTTCTGCACTTTGACGTAATTGAACAGTAACTCTGGCAAAGACTTCGTCCAAATCAAAAGGTTTGACTATGTAATCATTGGCACCGTCTAAGAGGTATTGACTGATTAACTTCTTATCGCTCAAAGCCGTTAGCATAATGACTGGAGTTTGACTTTGTTCCCTGATGGCTTTTAAAACCTGATCCCCATTTTTCCCAGGAAGCATGATATCTAGCAAAACGAGGTCAATCCCACCTTGGTCAAAAAGCATGATTCCTTCTGTACCAGAAAAGGCCTGAATCACCTCATGCTCCTCAGTAAGAAGTGTTCGCAAAATCTCTTGAATGTCACTATTGTCTTCAATAACCAATATCCTAGCCATAAATACTAACCTTTCTGCAACTATTATAGCATGTTTTATTGATAAAGCTTAAACAGAAAAGCTCTTTTCATTAAAATCGTGCAACTTTTTTCAGATACTTTTAAAAGATTGATTTCATTATATTTTTCCTTTATACTGGATCAAAAGGAGAATAGTATGTCAGAAACAAATCACGAAATCGATTCAAATTTTGCAGGTCGTTTAAATATCCTGCGTGCGGGTGTTCTTGGTGCCAATGATGGAATTATTTCCATTGCTGGTGTGGTTATCGGGGTTGCTAGTGCTACGAGTAATATCTGGATTATCTTTTTATCAGGATTTGCAGCTATCTTAGCTGGTGCCTTTTCGATGGCTGGTGGAGAATATGTATCTGTTTCAACTCAAAAAGATACCGAGGAAGCAGCCGTTGCGCGTGAGCAAGTCTTGCTAGACCAAGATATGGAACTAGCCAAAAAGTCTCTCTATGCAGCCTATATCCAAAATGGAGAATGTGAAACCTCTGCTCAACTCTTGACCAACAAAGCCTTTTTAAATAATCCGCTCAAGGCTTTGGTAGAGGAAAAATATGGGATAGAGTATGAAGAGTTTACCAATCCATGGCATGCTGCTATCTCTAGCTTTATTTCTTTTTTCCTTGGTAGCTTACCACCCATGCTTTCAATTACCATTTTCCCAAGTGAATACCGTATCCCTGCTACCGTCCTTATCGTCGGTGTGGCCCTTCTTCTCACTGGTTACACTAGTGCCAGACTTGGAAAAGCACCAACCAAAACAGCTATGATTCGGAACCTAGCTATTGGCCTCTTGACCATGGGAGTTACCTTCCTACTCGGACAACTTTTCAGCATTTAGAACATAAGAAATACCTCGATTTTGAAGTCGAGGTATCTTTTTTTACATTTGCACAATCTTGCGATAACTTCTTGAAGTAATCATGAAAATCAGCACATAGGCGATGAGGAAGATAGCGCAGATAGACAAGGTCACAATCAACATCATATTCGTATCTATTACACCAATCACTTTTAAAATCAGACTAAGCATATGGTAGGCAAAGGCTAGATGTATGAAGGCAAAAAGCAAAGGAAGGAAGAAAACAGTTAAAACCTGTTTGTTGATGGTTTGCTTGATTTGCTTTTGATCTAAACCGACTTTCTGCAAGATAATAAAGCGTTCACGGTCTTCATAGCCTTCAGAAATTTGTTTGTAATAGATGACCAGAACGGTTCCGACCATAAAGATAATGGATAGGAAAATACCGATAAAGAAGACACCACCAAAGAGGGCACTCATTTGAGCACTAGCATCTGCTAGATTGCTACCATACACATAGCTACCTTCAGTGTTTAATTGTGCATTAAATTGATCGAGGTATTTATCATACTCGTCAGCGACCTTGAGTTGTTCTTCTTCGCTGACATTTACATTCATACCACCGTACAGCTGATTATAGATAGCCGAATCTGGGAATTGGTCTAAAAATGCTTGTAAATCAGGTACAACAAGGTAATTGTAATCAGTAGTAAAAATATTAAACTGATTTGGGACATGGTTCACAATAAAATCTGTATTAAATTCTTCTTTTACAGAAAATTGATGGTTATTTAGAGTTAGAGCTTTCTGTCCTTTCAGTCCATCATTCTTAGCGAAGAGGCCGACCTCATTGCCTGATAGAGAAAGCTTCTGACCAGTCATATTTTCATAGTCTTTTTGGTCAAATACCATGAAGACTGTTTTAGGTTGGACACGATTTTGTCCCCTTTCAAAAATGGTTAACTTGGTTCCTTCTTGATTTGCAATACCAAAGTTACTGTAACGAAGCACTTCTTTCTCTTTGACACTATAACCTTTGTCACTTGCAAACTGGCTCAAGAGTTTGTCCAAATCTTCTTTTTCAACATTTTGTCCAGTAATGCCAAAGTCATGCGGATTCATCACTTTTTTAAAGGATTCTGAAGCATTGAAAATGCTTGTCGCTGCAGACATGGTAACCAAGACCATTGTTGACAAAATAGCGATTGTTGCTAATCCAACTGCATTTTTCTTCATACGGAAAATCAAGTTAGAGACTGAGATAAGGTTATTTGGTTGGTAATAGTATTTCTTATTTTTCTTTAAGATTTGGAGGAAAACGGTAATTCCTGCATTAAACAATAGATAAGTACCAAAGATAACCAGTAAAACAGCTAGGAAGAAGGTTGTTAGGGCTGTGAGAGGATCTTTTACAGTAAGGGCAAGATAGTAGCCAATCCCTAAACTTATGGAACCAAGAATAGTTTGTAGAGGTAGGAAACGACCTTTTTTCTCACCACTAGCTTTTTCACGAGAAAGCTGGAGGGCATTCATACGGGCGATTCGAAGGGCATTCAGGAACATGAGGCCTAGGAAAATCAATCCAAAGACAACAAGTACTGCAATGACAACATTCATTTGGAAGGTAGCGACCAGCTCAACCTTCAATTTCATCAGTTTGAGCAAGAAAGCGAAAATTAACTTATCAAACAAGGCTCCAATACCGATACCCGCTCCAACAGTTAGAATCCCAAATACCACTAACTCCTTAAAGGTCATACTGATAAGATGACGCTTTTCCAAGCCCAACATGCCATAAATTCCTAGTTCCTTGGAACGGTTCTTCATGACAAAACTATTGGCATAGAGGACGATAATGGCTGACGCAAGGGTGACGACAAACATACCAAATCCAAGTGTAGCCTGAATGGTTGTTCCTCCACGGATTTCAGCAATCTTGGGATTGAAGGTTAGAGAGTAAAAGAGATAGGTGACAGTGACTGCCAAGAGAACAGCCAGCGCAAAAGGATAGTAGAGTTTGCGGTTTTTAATCAAGTTCGATACCGCTAACTTATTGGTTAATCGAAACATACTAATTCACCTCGCTTGCCATGACAGTCAAGGTATCAGAGATTTCTTGGAACATCTGACGCTCTGTCTTCTCTCCACGGTAGATTTGATTGTAAAGAATGCCGTCTTTGATAAAGAGCACGCGCTTGGCTCTGCTAGCTGCTGCTGTGGAGTGGGTTACCATGAGAATGGTTTGGCCGCGCTCATTGATTTCATCAAAAACATCAAGTAAGGCTGCAGATGACTTGGAATCAAGGGCTCCTGTTGGCTCATCCGCAAGGAGAATTTCAGGTTCTGTGATGATGGCGCGGGCTACTGCTACACGCTGTTTCTGACCACCTGAAATTTCGTAAGGGTACTTCTCTTGCAATTGGTTGATGCCTAGATTCTCAGCTGTCACCACCAATTTCTTCATCATCTCCGTAATAGGTCTCCTTGACAAGACAAGCGGAAGCAAGATATTGTCCTTAACAGACAGAGTATCTAGCAAGTTAAAGTCTTGGAAGACAAAGCCCAGCTTTTCACGACGGAAGCTAGAAGCCTGTGAATTTTTAATGGTTGCGGTGTCAATTCCATTCAAGTAAACTTGTCCACGAGTTGGTTTATCCAGCATAGCTAGAATATTGAGAAGAGTTGATTTACCAGAACCAGACTCACCCATGATGGCAACGTAGTCACCCTTTTCGACGGTAAAGTGAATATCCTTGAGGGCTTCTACTTGGTTGCCCTGAAAACGAGTTTTATAAATTTTTTGAACGTGTTTTACATCTAAAAGTGTCATGAGAATCTCCTTTCTTAATATCCCATCAAATGAAATGTTGCTTGCATCATAGCGCATCCTAGCTGAACACGCTCGATTTCTTTGTGGCTTGGTTTACTTGTTTTCTTATGTAAGATTTGTTTCATGATGTTACTCCTTTGTTCTTTATGAGTATAGTTTACATCAAAAAAAGACCGCTTGCCATAACCTAACCTTACAAAAGAGACTTTAATCTTACATTTTTGTAAGATTGGGGGAAATGTAGCCATTTCATTAAAAATATTTTACCATAAAAAGAAAGTAAGAAGAAAACCCTTGCAGATACAAGGGTTCAAAAATTTTAAAATAGATTAGTCGAATTCATAGACTAACAGTAAAATAACTGTTTCTACCTCACCAAAACCAGCCTTCATTATCGTCAATGGCCTGGACTTCTTTGCGTTTGCGTGGGCCTGTTCCGTACATTTCTGCTTCGATTTCTTCCTTGGTAGGCATGATAGAAGCTAGGATGATATAGATAATCACGCCAAGTCCAAAGTTTGCAACTGTAAAAATGGCAAACAAGAAACGAACAAGGGTAACATCAAAGTTCCACTTATCTGACAGACCTGCCAGAACTCCTGAAATCATGCGATTTCGTCTCATTTTATAAAATTTACTGTTCATGATTTTTCCTCTTTCTGCTAGGTTAGACATAGTATATCACGGGTAGGCTCGGCTTTCATCAGTCCTCAGGCTGATTTATCAGAAGCAATTTACCTCGACAAAGTCCACAGCGATAGCGTTTGGTATTAATCCTTCGCTTGCGATGATAAGCTTGCTGGCAGGATTGACAACGATAGAGTTTGGGTGGTTTAGAGTGGCTATTTGTCAAGGAGGGCACAAAGCGTAATCCATCCACTGCTTTCAACAGTTCCTTAAAATCCTTATCCTTGTGTTGATAGCCCTTCCCTTGAAAATAGAGGTGATAATGACAGAGTTCATGGCGGACAATTTTCCTAAAAACATCCAGACCGAGTTCCTGATAAACCTTGGGATTAAAATCCAAATGCCCATCTTTGGGGAAAAATCGCCCACCTGTCGAACGTAGACGCCTATTCCACTGAACATGATGGATAAAAGGTTTGCCGAAGTCTTCTAGTGAAACCTGCTTGACGTAATCAGTCAGTTTCATTTGGAGCGAGGAGCGACAGATTGACTTTTTCACGTTCAGTATCGATTTTCTTGACCCAAACGGTCACCAAATCTCCGACTGACACAACTTGACTAGGGTGTTTGATAAACTTGCGACTCATATGCGAAATGTGAATCAAGCCGTCTTCATGAATTCCAATGTCAACGAAGGCACCAAAGTCAACTACATTACGCACCACACCCTCTAGCTTCTGGCCTACCACTAGATCTTTGATATCTAGGACATCTTGGCGAAGCACAGGTGCATCAAAGGAATCACGGAAATCTCGACCTGGTTTGAGAAGGTCTGCAATGATATCTTTAAGGGTTTCTGGACCAAGGTCTAGCTCTTGCGCCATTTCCTTGACTGAAAGCGACTTGAGTTTGCCTTGGGCTTCTTCGTTTAGGTCTTTAATATCTAAACGTTTGAAGAGTTCCTTAACGGCAACGTAATTTTCTGGGTGAACTCCTGTATTATCAAGGATGTTGCTACTTTCAGGGATACGAAGGAAACCAGCTGCCTGTTCAAAAGCCTTAGCACCCAGACGAGGAACTTTCTTGATTTGGGCGCGTGAAGTGATTTTTCCTTCTTCCTCACGGTATTTGACGATATTTTCAGAAATGGTTTTATTAAGTCCAGCGACATGAGAAAGAAGAGCTGGACTGGCTGTATTGACATTGACACCGACTTGGTTCACCACTGTATCCACGACAAAATCTAGACTTTCAGATAATTTCTTCTGGCTGACATCGTGTTGGTATTGACCGACACCAATTGACTTAGGATCGATTTTGACCAATTCCGCAAGAGGATCTTGCAAACGACGGGCGATAGAAATGGCAGAGCGTTTTTCAACGGTCAAATCTGGAAACTCCTGACGAGCAAGTTCGCTGGCAGAATAGACAGAAGCACCACTTTCATTTACAATGACATAACTAACCTCAGGAAAATCTTTAAGAACTTCCGCCACAAAGGCTTCACTTTCACGACTAGCAGTACCATTTCCGATGGCAATAATTTCCACGCCGTATTGACCAATCAAATCTGCCAAATCTTTCTTGGCTTCTTCGATTTGACGAGCAGAGGCTGGTTTGACAGGATAAATAACCTGAGTTGTCAGCATTTTTCCTGTTGCATCCACGACAGCTAGCTTGGCACCTGTACGAAAGGCTGGGTCAAATCCAAGAACCACGCGCCCTTTCAATGGAGCAACCAAGAGGAGATTGCGCAGGTTGTCCGAAAAGAGTTGGATAGCTCCTTCTTCTGCTTTCTCAGTTAATTCTGTCCGAATGCGTCGCTCGATAGCAGGTAAGACTTTTTTCTTAACAGATTGCTGAACCACTTCATCAATATAGGCATTTTTAACCTTGAAACGAGCAGCAAAGAAGGCACGGATACGGTCCGTCGCATGTTCAAAACTGACCTTCAAAATTCCTAGTTTCTCCCCACGATTGAGGGCCAAGGTACGATAACCCTGCATATTTCCAACCGTCTCTGAAAAATCATAGTAAATTTGAAAAACCTGCTTTTCATCAAGACTTTCATCCTTGACTTGAGAAGTGAGTTTAGAGTGTCTCAGCACTTCCTGATAAGTCATAGCACGTAAATTGACATCTTCCGATAAGGCTTCGACCAAGATATCAACTGCACCAGTCAAGGCTTCCTTCCCAGTCGCAAATCCTTCACAGACAAACTTCTCTGCCTCTTTCTCTAGGCCAGCTACATTCTGCAAAATCAAGCGAGCAAGCAGGAAGAGTCCGGCTTCACGGGCAATGGTTGCCTTGGTTCGACGCTTTTCCTTGTAAGGTAGGTAGAGTTCTTCAACGTCTGCTAATTTTTCGGCAGCTAAGATAGCTTCTTCCAATTCCTTGGTCAACTTGCCTTGTTCTTGAATCTTAGCCAAGACAGCTTCTTTACGATCATTGAGGTTAGTCAGGCTTTTATCCAGATCAATAATAGCCTTAATCGCCACTTCATCCAGACTACCAGTCATGTCCTTGCGATAACGCGCGATAAAGGGAATAGTCGCCCCTTCAGCTGTCAAACTTAGAACAGTATCAATTTGCTTTAACGTCACTCCCAAATCCTGGGAGATTTTTTCATATTTTTTATCCATGAATCTATTATACCATAAGCTAAACGTTTCAAATTAGCTCTTACAGTATTTAAAAACAATATGTGGGGAATAGATTTATATTCTATAGTGCAATAACTTGTACTTAGAGAGCATTGCCACCTTTTTTTACCACTCCATGACATCAAAAGTATTTAATGGATCAGACATAATAGCCAGTTCTGGAAGATGTTCCTGACCTGGAATAACACATTGACTTTTTAAACTTTTATAATTAATTCCTTTCGTTTCACTCAAGGCACAACACAGAATGAAAAAGTGTTGTGCTCTTTATTTTGTTTTATAATAATAGCGAGAAAGCCTATCACTACTACAAATCACGGGGTGGTGAATAAGTGAGTGGTATAGTCACTACCTCGCATTTTTATAGGTGTCATTCTTTCCATCAAGCACAACTGACTGTGACTAGGAGCACGTAAACTTATAATTGAATAAGCGACTCGTTTGTGAAAGGAAAGGATAGCCAAGGGATCGGCAGACTCAAATTTGGTGAAAGGAGAGCCCTCGTGTTAAAAATTATTTATCCTAATTGTTGTGGTGAAGAATAGCATTTAGATTTCTATTTCTAATCGTCCAAAATGCGTGTTTTTGAAAAATAAAAAACCGCAAGACAGAGTCTGCGGTGGGGATAATCTATTTTGAAATTTTAAATAAAAAAGGAGCATTTAAGCCCCTCCTTTGAAATAACGGACATTTGGCTGGTCGGTGTACCCAGCATCTCAGATACCTTCTTCAAGGTGCGGCAGGAACCTTTCTGCCCTCAAATGTCTTTCGTTAATGTTATTCTAGCACTATCTATTTTTTTGTCAAGCTTTCTCAATCTACCCAGACTTAATACGACTTTGTAACTTGAAATCTTGTAAGCGATACATGGTCGGAACATAAAAGAAATCACCACTTTTATGTAACTTAATCGCAACAAGAACATTATTATCAAATCTTTTTACATATTCAAAACTGGCGTCTTTCTCTCGTGGATTGATGCCGACGAAATCTGGGTTCCTTAGTATGAGTTCCAGATCTTCAATATGATGAATCACATCATTATGATGTCGTTTCAACATATGACTTCTTAAACCTTCTTTGTTAACTTTGATATCACTAGCTTCAAGAACAATATTAAAAATTTCTTTTACTTCGTCAGTCACCTGACCGATCTTTTTATGTTCCATCATTTCCTCCGTTATTCCACAATTATTATATCACAATCATAGTGTATACTAGGATATATCACGCTCTATTATTCGTTAGATACTCAATTTTAACTTTTCCCTTTTCCTCAAAATAATAGTATAATAGAGGTAGAATTTAGAATCGAGGTGCACCTATGGCTGTAAAATTTACAAAAACTGATGACTTGGACAAGATGTTTGAGGAGTTTGCTAAACTCCCTGATTTGAAACAAGTCACTTTCCCTGATGACAAAGAGAAAAAAGCCAAAGCAGAAAAGAAAAACTAGATGACTGCTTTCCAACAACTCCCATCTAGTGTGCTTCAGACTGGGGCTATCTTTCTCTCTATAATCATTGAAGCCCTACCCTTCGTTCTGATAGGAAGTATTGTTTCAGGGCTGATTGAGGTTTATATCACACCTGAAAAGGTTTATCATTTTCTCCCTCGAAATCGTTGGGGGAGAATCTTTTTTGGCACCTTCGTCGGGATACTTTTCCCCTCTTGTGAATGTGGAATCGTCCCCATTATCAATCGTTTTCTGGAAAAAAAGGTTCCCAGTTACACAGCCGTTCCCTTTCTTGTGACAGCACCTGTTATCAATCCCATTGTTCTCTTTGCGACCTATTCAGCCTTTGGCAACTCATTACACGTCGCCCTGTTACGAGCTCTGGGTTCTATTGTTGTGGCTGTGATACTTGGGATTTTTCTAGGATTTTTCTGGCAAGAACCGATTCAAAAAGAAAATCGTTTGGCCTGCCATGAGCATGATTTTTCTCATTTGAGTCCTGTAAAAAAAGTTTTTCAGGTCTTTGTGCAAGCCATTGATGAATTTTTTGATACGGGCCGTTATTTGGTATTTGGCTGTCTCTTTGCCTCTGTTATACAGGTCTATGTGCCGACACGGATTCTGACCTCTATCAGTGCGACCCCTCTTTTTGCCATCCTGCTCTTGATGCTTTTGGCATTTCTTCTCTCTCTCTGTAGTGAGGCGGATGCCTTTATCGGGGCTTCTCTTCTCTCAAGTTTCGGTTTAGCACCAGTTCTGGCCTTTCTCGTCATTGGCCCAATGCTGGATATCAAAAATATTCTCATGATGAAAAATTACTTGAAAGCACGATTTATCAGTCACTTCATTACGATTGTGACACTCGTTGTCTTAGTATATTCTCTCTTGATTGGAGTCATCCTATGATTCGATTTTTAGTTTTAGCTGGCTATTTTGAACTGACCATTTATCTCCATCTGTCGGGTAAATTAAACCAGTACATCAACATGCACTATTCCTATCTGGCCTATATTTCCATGGTACTTTCCTTTATCTTGGCAATCGTTCAATTGTATATCTGGATGAAGCAAGTCAAAACCCATAGTCATCTGAACAGCCGATTGGCGAAGGTAATGAGTATTGCTCTTCTGGCTATTCCTATTGTCGTCGGCTTAACATTTCCAACTGTTAGCTTGGATTCTCAGACTGTTTCTGCCAAAGGCTATCATTTCCCCTTATCAGAAGGTACGGATCAAGCCATTCAGACTAGTGAAGGTACGACAAGCCAATATTTGAAACCAGATACCAGTTCTTATTTTTCAAAATCAGCTTATGAAAAGGAAATGCGAACTGCGGCGGATAAATACTTGTCCCAAGATAGTATTCAGATCACCAACGAAAACTATATGGAAGTCATGGAAGCTATCTACGACTATCCAGATGAGTTTGAGGGTAAGACAGTCCAGTTTACAGGCTTTGTTTATAACGACCCCAGTCATGCCAATAGCCAATTTCTATTCCGCTTCGGCATTATTCACTGTATCGCAGATTCAGGTGTCTATGGATTGCTGACCAAGGGAAATACCCGTCAGTATGAGGACAACACTTGGATTACAGCAAAAGGAAAACTGGTCAATCACTATCATAAAGAACTCAAACAAAACCTCCCAACATTGGAAATCGACAGCTTTACCAAAGTCGATAAACCAGAGAATCCCTATGTGTATCGCGTGTTTTAAAAAGCAAACTAAATCCATAAAAAAAATGAACAAGTTCTCTTCTGAATGACAGAAAAAGAGCCTGTTCGTTTTTTGTTATCTGAGTATTAATGATTTTTAGATTTAAATCTTATAACATTTTAAGTGATACAAGTAGCTCATTGAGAATAAGCGAGCCACTCATTAATCAGACTAGCAATTTCTTTAGGTGCTTCAGTATAAAGCTCATGGCTAAGGTTTTCTAAAAATAGAGTATCAAAATAGTCTGGCAATTCTTTGAGGGCTTCCTCTCTCCATGTAGCTTCATTAGGATAGCAAGGACTAATAAACAAGGTATCTCCCACTTCTCTCTTAAACGCTTGTATTTTCCTTCGTAGACGAAGTATCGCTTCTATATTTTCATAATTCATCGCTAACTCATATCTATTATACTCCGCATTCCAGTGATAGGACTGTCTTACAGCTTCCTCCATATTTTCTGACCAATGCTTTGCTTCAGATTTTTCGTTAGAAATAAGAAGATTTAAGTCCGAAACAACTTGAGATTCAATATAGTTTTTTATTTCCTCTAATTCCACATCTAAAGGTAAAATCTTATCTAAATCTAGATAGCCACCATCCAAAAGAATCAGTTTTGTCACTTCATAAAATTCCGATGCAAGATAACGCGCCAAATCTCCTCCAAGAGAATGACCTATCAGACAGATAGAGTCTCCTTCTACAATCTCATTTTTAAACCATAATTTCAATTCTGTTTCATCTCGAAGATGCTTTTCATATGGATTTAGAAAATAAATCTGCGAATTGAGTTCTTGAAGAAAATCCTTGCTATGATAGACATTGCTTCCCAAACCGCCAATAAAATATTTTTTCATTCTCTACTTAATACTATGCTTATTCATCTTTTGTTCAAAGATAGTCGTGATAATCTGACGCAATTCTTCGCGTGCTTTTTCTGGAATCTCACCACTTGTTTGAGCTGCTGCGTAGAGCTCAGGGTGTTCAATAGAAATTCGTTTGATCGTACGTGTTGTTGCATGTTTTCTGACGAAAAATGGGATTTGCTTAATCAAGTCTTGTGGTACTAGCGCAAGAATCTTCTCAGCAGTTTCCTTGTCACTAATCTTAGACGTAGTCAGCCCCTTCTTAATCATTTCCTGTTCTTTTTCTGTAAAATCTTTTAATTCCATTCGATTAGTCCTCCTATTTTCTTTAAGTTAGATTATATACAATTTGTAGCAAGACGACAAATAGTCTGTTTGTAAAATGCTCTCTATACTACAATTTTTCTGTCACTCTTAATTGCTCTTTAATGAAAAATTACAAATCCATTTGGAGAGATCACAAGCTGAATTTCCAATTCTTGGAAATTGCTTGCTAGTGCTACTGCTTCTTTCTCGAAAATACAATCTTCTGTTGATTGGTTAAAGATCGCTTTAAGGACCCGGCCTTCGTATTTCCATTCCAGAGCTACTAGATCTGGTTTGATTTCTTTTAGGCTATACTTACCATGCGAAATGATTGCTGACGCATGTTTGCGAATCTTGATTAGTTTCTTCATAAAGCTCAGCATATCGTGGTCACTTGATACACATTCCCAAGGCATACAACGACGACAATCTGGATCTGGTCCTCCGGTCAAGGCAAGCTCGGTTCCGTAATAGATACAGGGTGTTCCTTTTTGTAAAAAAAGAAAGGCTAGGGCTGCTTTAACAAGTTGAACGTCTTCATTTGCCGTCCACAAGATTCGCTCTGTATCATGCGAATCCAAAAGATTAAACATAACCTCTGAAATCTGTTGCTTGTAATACATAGACTGACCATTGATTTCATCGATGAATCGGTCTGTCTTCTTAAGCCCTCGTAAGAAATACTCCTTGATACTATCAGATAAAGGATAATTCATAACAGCATGGAACTCATCTCCATTTAGCCAAGGCTGAGACGTATGCCAGACTTCTCCTAAAATATAAAGATCAGGATTTTTAGTTAAAACCGCCTTGCGAAAATCCCTCCAAAACTGATGGTCAATCTCATTAGCCACATCCAAACGCCAAGCATCGATATCAAACTCTTCAATCCAATAAGTCGCAACCTTTAAAAGATAGTCCTTGACCTCTGGATTAGCTGTATTTAGCTTAGGCATATAGTCCTCGAAACCAAAAGCATGATAGGGTAAGTCACTCTTATTAGCAAGTTTTTCAGTCGTCACTGGGAATTGTTGAATATGGAACCAATCTTTATAAGCAGATTGCTCACCATTTTTGACAACATCTTGCCATTGAGGAGATTGCGAACCAATATGATTAAATACAGCGTCCAGCATGATTTTCATACCTCGCTGATGCGCTTGCTCGACCAGCTCTCGAAAGATTTCCTTGTCTCCAAAATGACGGTCAATTTCAAAATAATCCGTCGTATTGTACTTATGATTGCTCGTGGATTCAAATATAGGACAAAGATAAAGTCCAGTAATCCCCAAGTCTTGCAAATAATCCAGATGGTCAATAATCCCCTGTAAATCACCACCAAAGAAATCATCACTTTTAGGTGTGCTTGATGAATCCCAGTCTAATGTTCCTTCTGGGTTTAATCGAGCATTTCCATTGGCAAATCTCTCAGGAAATATCTGATACCATACCGTATTTGAAACCCAATCAGGAACCTTGCAGGCATCAATCTCATGAAGATAGGGCAACTTAAATCCATTTCCAATAGCATGAAGATTTTCTAGAGAATTGTCCACACACCCTTTATCACCATACAAAATACTTTGACCTTCTGTATCCGTGACTTCAAAGAGATACTGGATACGTGCAAAGTCAACGGACACTTCAACCTGCCAATAATCAAATAAGCCATCAGAAGTTATCTTGGACATTTCTTTTGTATCCTGATAAAACTCCTCCATAAAGATAAAAGTATCCCCATAATGCAAGTTGATGCTTTCAATATCCCCTTTCTTAGTTCGAATCCGAATATGAATCTTCTTATCCTTATAAAGATAGGCATACTCCGACTCAGTCCTATGGTAAATAGCACTTAATTCCATCAATTTGTCTCCTAAAGTTTTAATTCCAATTTTTCGCAAACGTTTTCATAATTGTGATTCTAGTATACTACTTTCGTATTTTATTTTCAAGGCTTATCCGTAGATTCTAGTGGTTTGGTTCTATAAATAAAAAAGCAGCCAGTCTTACAACTTGCTACTTTTCAAATGATGATTAAAAAATATCTTTGCAACCACTCTATTTTTTTAAAATCCTTATTGTTATTGTGATCATTTCGATAGGAATCTTGGGAAGAAGCCTTGTAAATACTTAAAAACTGTTCCAAACTTGGAACGCGAAAAGTGATGTTTTCGAGATGAATCAGCTCTATATCCGATTCCGAAACTCCTGCAAAATCAGGTAAAGAATCGATACTTCCGAATTCAACACTCAGTCCATCTTTTTTGAATTCATGCTCATGAATATCTATTAAGTCATAGCCTAAGTGTTTCATCACTTTCATTATCTTGTCCCACTCATAAATTCTGAGATGATCAGGCGCTTCCCAACCTCTAGGATCACCAGGCACATGAATGTCAATGTCAGACGGCCTCCATTCTTCATTTGAACGGTATTCAAACCCCAAAGACCCCATGAGCGTCGGAGTGATTCCGATTTGGTTTAAATGAGAACAAATTATTCGAAATTCATCAAATAGAGAATTCATTCCTCCTCCAATCGTTGATATAGGACTTAATTTCGTTGTGAATAATAAACTAATTTTTACCTTCTACTCTTTCGGTTTTGAAAATACTTCTACTCGCTGAGCTAGGACTTTGATTTCTACAGGTAGGTTATCTGACTTATCACCGTCAACATCTGACTCCAATTCACTATCAGAAGAAATTTTAATATTACGAGCTTTGATATACTCGATATTATCATTTGCGACAACATCCCCTTTTAGTAAATCAGGAATAACGGATAATTTGGAGAATATAGAAGCATCCTTCAGAATCAAAATATTAGCATAGCCATCTTTGTTTTCTTCAAAGATTTTTTTATCAGCGAAGTAATTTGTCAAGAGAACCAACACATGGCTAGCTTCACCAACATAATTTCCATTTTCTGTCTCAACCTTAATGTTAAAGACCTGATCTGTCATGACAGACTTCATGGTATTTACAGCATAGGCTAAAATACCGAATTTTGTTTTGTCCTCGATTTCAACATTGTGAATCGCCTCAGGAAGAGAACCGATACTAAAGATATAACCAAAATAGTTATCATTTGCTTTACCGATATCAATCTTGTTGGTTAAGTTAAAATCGAGTTCATCTATCGCGCCATCGATGTCTTGATTGATTTCCAACAGTTTCGTAATGAGGTTACCCGTACCGCCTGGGATAATCCCTAACTTAGGAATGTAGTCTCTCTCAGCAATACCAGAAATGACTTCGTTGACAGTCCCATCTCCACCAAACACAACCACTGCATCGTAGTGCTCACGAGAAGCCTCTTCAGCAAAATGTGTTGCATCCAGCGCTTTTTCGGTAATTTTGGTTTCCACGTGCTCAAAGTATTCTTTTGCTTTATTCTCCAGCTTTTCTTTATAATCTAAAGCCTTCTCACCACCAGAGGTAGGGTTGATAATTAACATTGCTTTTTTCATTGATTTTCTCCTTAATATTCATAAAAAATGTTTATATTTCATCGTACGCAAGTAAATGTACTACCATTATACAATGAAAATACGGAAAAGAGAAATATGACGTACTGGAGATTGAAACGCTTTTATTTTATATCAACCTCATTATCCCATCGCCTGAGTACATCATTTATGGGTTCATCCAAATAAGAGTAGGCCTTTTCCTTTATCCAATCAGGAATACCATAAGCTGCCTCTGCTATGCTGCCAGTGATTGCAGCAAGTGTATCACTGTCGCCACCAAGTGAGATGGCATTTCTTATCGCATCTTCGAAGTCTCTACTTTCTAGAAATGCAATAATGGCCTGTGGTACGGTATCCTGGCACGTTTCATTGAAACGGTATGTAGGGCGGATTTCATCTAAAGTTTGAGATAGATTGTAGCCGTATTCCTGCTCAATATAATCCTTAATCCGTCTTTTACACTCTGTAGGATTGTCATTGATTGGTTGCTCATAATCTCCGCAATAACCTCCAAAGTAATAACGACACAGAAAGATAGCATCAGCTGTAGCCATTGCACCTTTGATACCTTCTGGATGATTATGAGTTACCTCTGCAGAAAGACTCGCAAATTCCCTAGATGATGGCCACATTCCGGTTCTCGCACAAAAACCACAGTCCATTGTCCAAGCACATGGAGAAACACGCATAGCCGAACCATTCCCAAAGCTATTATAAGGCTCACGGTTATCGCTGTTTAGCCATGCATTAAACCGAGCACCATAATCAGCATCAGGATACATTCTACCATATTTCTTC
Organism: Streptococcus sp. 27098_8_103; assembly: GCF_041432345.1. Lineage (GTDB taxonomy): Bacteria > Bacillota > Bacilli > Lactobacillales > Streptococcaceae > Streptococcus > Streptococcus mitis_BV. Next base: position 39,761 of record NZ_JAPVZK010000014.1, on the reverse strand, counting down.
ATAGCATCAATGAAGTCGTCTTTTTGTCCCCCATTCATAATCGCCTCTGCAACAGCACAGGTCATAACCGTGTCATCTGTAAAAAAGCAATCCTTCCGAAATAAAGGAAAGTCCTTCGTTTTGATATTGTTCCATTCGTAAACAGAACCGATAATATCTCCGATAATTGCTCCTAGCATAAGATTCCTCCTCGTGAACTATTGGTTTAGACTGATTTTTCTACTTCCCATACTCTTTTATTTTATCAGCATATTCAGTCAAAAGATTCTTTGAATAAATTTTTTCAGCTTTTGAATTTCTAACTTCTTTCCAAAGAATAGAAGCTACTTTTAACTTGTTTGAGTAGTTACGACTATTTTCGTCTACACAGAAATCCTTTAAAAATTGATTCCATTGACAAACCGAATGATCATACTTGGCATAATCTGAATTTCCATAATAGACTTTTAGCATATCTTGGATTGTAAAACTCAAATCATTTTCTCTTTTTACTTTTCTCCAAGCTGTAGCCATATCAGCAGTAAATTTAAATGGCGAAACATCTGTTAAAGTTGAGAAATATTCTCTAAAGTGTGCATTAAAGGAGAATCCACATTCAAGCAAGGGTGTGTCCAAGGTAACGACTTCTACTCGTTTCTTTTTATTTTTTATTGATGATTTTTTAATAAAATTCCCCTGAAAGTACTGCTCAATAATATGATTGAGTTCTTGTTTAGTACCTCTATATTCTAATCCTAATGACTTACATAGTTGTGAAAGTTCATCACGATACCAATAATATTTATTAAACTCATCAAATGATACGATTTTATCAAACTCAGGTCTGCTCTCTATCAATATAACACCTCCTTAAAACCAGTTTAGGTTTTCACCTTAAAAGAGTACTTTACTGTTTGCCATTTTTCATACTTAGGACACCAGATCACAATCACACACTCAGCGATTCGGACTTACCATATCATCCGTAAAAAAACAATCCTCACGAAATAAAGAAAAATCTTCGTTTTGATATTGTTCCATTAGTAAACTGAACCTACAATATCTCCAACTATTGCTCCTAGCATCCGTTTCCTCCTTGTAAGATATCGGGAATTTGACCATCAACTATAGTTTTTAAATTATCTATTAACGAATTTTTTATAATTTATAGGTATTCATCTAATCAAATTATAATTAAATAACTTTTTTGATTCCATTATGTACTACATCTTCCTATTATACCTAAAACGGAAGTACACCAGCCATCAGCCCTTGAGCAATAAAACATCTATTATTTTGAAAATCTGAAAAATAGGTATCGCTTATAAAACTATATAAGCTATCAACGGGTCTATTGTACCAATCCTTGTAAACATAGTCCATATTATATATCAATAAAGCTTGTCCATCTTGACTATAGCCCTTGAAAGTTATCGAAAAGGCATCTCTATAACCAATAACTTTATCATTCTTATTTGAATTATTCCCCTTTCTATATTTCTCAAAATCAATAATTAGCGTATATTTCATAAGTTTAGATAAGGCTTTTTCGGATAGTTTCTGACTATGTTCAAAAACGATCATTCCAGTATTCCCACACTCTTGGTAGGATAGTTCAGAGTTCATCAGATTACACTCAAAATAACCAAAAATTTCACAACCACAATGAATAATAAATTCAATTTTAGAAAAATATTCCTTAGTCCATATCATCTTATCTCTCCATTCCTAACTATGCTAGGATAAATTGTTTAAAAGTCGTCAATCAACTTTTAGTGGAATAAATTTTACTTTTAGATATAATGCTAAATTACTCCTAATTTATCTATTAAAATTATATGAAAATTTTATGTATTAAACCAAACTGACAAATCGTCATCAGATACAAAATACTTCCAAGCAACTGTAAATCCATAGAGTTCTTTATATTTTTCAATCCATTCTACATAATATGGAAGTCCAACGGGAGTTTCAGAGACTTCCTGTTCTAGATAAGAATATGGATGAGCCACAATACCTAAATCAATATTATAGACTTGCCAATTATAACCCTCTTTATGCTCACCACCTAAATTATCTATTAATCTTGAACTTCTTAAATCAATATCTGAGCAGATTGTCAACGATTTAAACTTTTCAAAATCTGGATTGAGAGGTTTTATGTAATAAGAAGCTTCCACATAGTATTCTTCATCATTATTTGGATAATGTGCGCCAATGGAAATTTTTATGGGGGAACCATTAAGCTCTAACCAAAAGTTTCCGATTGGCGTTTTTAGGATATCATAAGCTTGCTTTGAGTTTACTATATTTTTAGCTTCTGATAAATCGCAGATAACTCCTTCACTTAATAGACTATTTTGAGTTTCTAAAATTTTTTTGTTTATAGTAGATAGTTTTCGTTCTACTTTTTTTATTTTTTCAAGAGGAAATGGCGGTTTATTGGCTTGTCTCTTGAAAACTTCAGTAACTTGTGCTTCTTTTAAATGAGATTTGTTCCCAACAGGAACTTCTATCCAATCAAATTTCTCTATTGACTCATCAGGACAATAATACACATATTCTTTGTCATTCGGAAAGAATCGAACATTACAAAAATTCAATTCTTTACTTGGTTTCCATAACAACTCTGGTTCTAGGGGTCTTTTTTTAAAATAGTGTGTTTCATCACTATCCCAAAAATCTTTATACATCCATAAATTACAATAGGGGCAAAAATATTCATCATAATCGTCCAAATAACATTGATTAGCACCACATGTCTTACATATAGAATCTTCATCAATAAAACCCTCAAGTTTAACACCATTAACATACAGAGCGTAATCATCCTCTGGTTCATAAACAGTTGTCTCAACGGAATGTGGCTAACAACTCAACCAATCATCAAGTGGCAAAGAATTGATACTATAAATAGTAACTTCATCCCACCTCTCTTTTAGCGATTTACCATCATAAATCCTTGCTTCAAAAAGTTCATCAGCTGTTCGAAATCTTCTACCATCAGGTAAGTCACATAGACCCGCCCAATATGGCAAGAGCTCATTTTCTGAATAACCAATATAGCATATAAAATCCTGATTATCCTTCTCAAAAGAAAATGAAGTTTCATCAACATTCATACCCGCTCTAAACTCTTGAATAAGGTAGTCAATATGTAAAGAAGAAACTTTAGGGACAGAATTTTGATTTATTTCCTGAGGAATACCTAAAGATACAGATTCCATTTTAAATGAAAAATATCCATTGACGAGTTGAAACTGAATATCATCGTCGTCCATCAGTATTTCAGAGATCCACCACTTGGAAAGGCCATCCATATCTTCCATTAAGAAATCATGCACTCCCTTACACTTTAAATCCCAAATAAGGGAAGGCGAATTGGTATTATTAGTTGTAGTAAAATCTTCCTCAATGGTTAACAAAATGGATTTTTCCTGACTATCATAAGAGAATGATCCAATTAAAAAATCGTGAAAGAAACCGTGTTTTTTCAAATAGTCCGAAATTTCGATAAATTGGGTTAAATACTGTTTACGTTGAGTCCACATACAAACCTCTCAATTTTTATTAACTATAGAATTTAGGTAATTGTAAATAAGGTGACTAAGGAATACAAGTCACAGACTTTTCAGACACACAAGAAAAAGTCTTAACTTCAAAGATTTTCATAATCTCTTTCGTTACAACGTTTTGACGCTTTTACTAGCAAAGGTACATACTCACAAGGAACTTTGGTTGACTATTGAATCTCTCCCATCTCTTCTTTAACATATCCTTCTACATCTTCAATCTCTACAAACATTGGGTCTAAGTGACACAAGAAATGCCAATCTTCGGCACCTTTTTTTCTGTAGAGAATCGCTTCGCCGTCTTCACTTCCGAAAAAGCTTCTGTCTACTTCATATCCACTGCCTTCTAGAAAGTCTTTTGCCTGGCGATAGTTCACTTCTCTCGCTTCGACATAGGCTTTAACTTCATCGTTGTTAACAACATATGCATCGATTTTTGAATATCCTTCGATCACTCTATCGTTTTTGAGGGATAAATTTGAAATCTCTTTCCAAATAATGTCTACATTTTCCTCAGGACCGAACATAAATTTAGATAAAGGAACAATATTCCCGTTAAAAATAATTTCCATATAATCCGGTATGTTTTTAGGATTAAAATACTCCACTTCAAAACCATCTTCTGTTTCCAGAGTGTATCCCGGGATTTGAGCTACAAAGGCTTTCCCATCTTCTATGGAATCAAACGCAACTAAATCTTTAGAATAATCATTTTGGTACAATTCCAATATAACCATCGATAATCTCTCCATTTTCATTATCAGTCTAATGTAAATAAGCACGTCACCTGACCAATTCAGGCTCTCTGTATCATCTCATCATATTTCCTACTTACTTTAAAGAGTCCTATACCCAGAACACACCTTATCGACCTTTGGTCCTACCTCGTCGCATTGGCTGAACATCTACTTTTACCTCGCTGATGCTTCAACTCGTACAAGCAGTGATACCGCCTCCACATGGAGTGATGTGTGGTAACTTATCATCATTATACTTGTTGTATTTCTTAACAAGACCTTTCATCATGCCGTTGTAATCACTTGCCACTTTTGGATAGTTCTTTCTATTAAGAAAGAGGAAATCACTATATCCATCAATCTCAACACGCTTATCATTCTTTCGATTCGCTAACACTCGCTTAAATGCTTGATAGGCTTCTTCAACCATAGGAACTTGACGTTCGCCACTTTTGGTCTTTGGTGTTTCAATGTAGTACCCAATTTCAGTATCTCTCAATAGCTGATGGTCTATATTGACAAGACGATTCTCAAAATCTAAATCTGGAAGTGTCAAACCACCAAACTCTGAAATACGAAGACCTGTTTTTAAGAGTATCAGAATTTCATCATAATTTTTGCTGTAGGTTTTATCAGCTTTTGCAAAGGCTAACAGTTTTTCTTCCTGTTCTTCTGTTAGTACGGTCTTAGGGACAGTATCATCATCAAGAACTGCTTTCAGTTGAAAGTCAAATGGATTCTTCCGAACACAATCATCTTGTATAGCAATATAGAATGAAGCCTTTAAAGAACGTTTGTAGTTATTGATGGTTTGATAAGCATAACCATTTTCACTCATTCTAATAGCCCATTCTTTAGCGTCTGATGGCTTAATACTGTCAATACTTCTTACACCTAACTTGTCTTTCTTCAAAATATCCATAAGATATTTGCGTCCAGTTTCAGTGTTTTTTCTAACCTTTGGTCTTTGAGCGTTCTGTTTTGCGTAAAGCTGGCAGAGTGTCATTTTCTTTCCTACAACATCAATACCATCATGAATGTCTTTCTGTAACTCTGCGATTTTCTCTCTAAGTGAGATACAATCACGCTTTCCTGCTGGTACTCGGTCTGTAGCCACAAGTTTCCACGAGTAAACAAATTGCGGTTCTCCAAATGAATCTATATATTTGTATAAGTATCTTCCGTCTTTTCGTTGGCTCTCTCCAGTCTTTAAGATTCGACCTTTATTGTCACGTCTTTTTTCTGACATGGCATTTGCTCCTTTCCTTTATGGAAAGAGCCTTGATACGACTTAATACTATTTTATCATATACAAGACCCTTTGGCGACGCTAGATTGCGTCCAATGTATCTATAATTTTTTCAAATTGTTTTCGTTTAATCTGAATACGATTGCCATTCATAATCAGCCAATTTGCATTTTTATTTTCCTCTGCCAAGCGTCGTAGCTTGTTTTCGCCAATACGAAAATATTTTGACGCTTCTTCAATGGTTAGGGTATAACGTTCCCAAATAGGAATGTCAGTCTGCTTCATAAAATCCTCCTTTCCAAATCACTTATTTGGATTTCATAAAAGTTGTTTTACCAGCAATCGAACAGCTTTAGCAAAGCTCACGGGAGTTCCACCCCTGCATGGTTCTCATGTAGCCATACTCATTGCCTGCGACGGTTTTATCACGCTCGGACTATTGACTGTATGGGAGTATCATTATCACGATAAGAATGTCGTTGCAGGCAATCCTGCTAAAGATTGCTTCTCGGATCACTAACATGAATCGCTCGCTATCTTTATAAGATAGGTCATGGCGGTTAGTTCCGTTGGCTCTTTTCTTATCGAAACGTATTCGATTACTTTTATTCAGTTTTCAAAGAACAATGGCTCGTTAGCCTATCAAAACACATTGAAAGCTCAATATGCTTTGGTGGAATAACAAACCTCCCTGTTCGGGAAGCGTGGAATGGTTTAGCACGCTTCCACGAAAGGAGAGAGGATATTACTTAATTTCAAATGACAAAATCTTTGTAATCAGTCTGGTTTCCATTCTTCCACGTAAGACTTCATCAACGACCATACTTTGATTGCCATATTCATCTTTCATAAGTCGTAGGGAACGCTTCGTTATGTACCCTCTGTAATGATGTAGAATCTGGTTAATCGCTTCGGTATCGCCATCTGTTGCCTTTACAATGAGAGGAAAGGGAATCATAGGATATTGTGTTTTCATTCTTCAAATTCCTCCATAAACTTTTTAATTAAGGCTAGTCCACTGGTTCTATGCCGATAGACAGTAGAATGGTTCAATTTCAACAGGTCTGCAATTTCTGAATCGCTCATGTCCATAAAGTAAAACAGCAGTAGAATTTCACGTTTCTTGTCTGGCAACTCACGTAATGCTTCACTCAACAAATCATTTTCAACGCCTACTGATAACCCATTGAGTGTAAAAATCTGAAAGTCAGTTGAATAGTTATCTGTTGTCGCAAACTGGCTAACAAGATAATCGCCAACATCCGAAAAGGACACCTCACGCTTTGCAATCCTTGAAAGATAAAGCATATAATTCTTTCGCTCGTCTTCCATAGCACGTTTACAGATATAGTCAAACTGATTTTCTATTGTGGTCTGAAAAGAAGATGGTTTCATGTTTCTCACCCCCTTTCTGTCTAGGAAAGGAAGTGAGCCTTGCTCGTTTATCTCCTTTCACTCTTAGTCCCAATGTGAAAGGGGGATTTGTTGCATTACTGATAAATAAACTTTGTAAAAAAGTTCTGAATAGCCAAAAAAGCATATAAACAGATTTATTTCTCTGTTTACATGCTTCTGTTATTCTATCTATATGATTTATAAAACCACATTGGTGGACGTACTTATCTATTGCAGATAGACGACTTTTTTTGACAAGAACCCAATGTAAGGAAATTTATTGTATATGATGTACTTCATGGCGACGTTGACCTCCAACAAACCGCCATTTGGAAGTAATATACAATATTTTAACAGCGTAAATAGCACTACCATATAACGGTTTTTTTTATTGGCGTTTAGTAGTGCTTTTTATTAAATATAAACCTATAAACCATATAACACGTTTTTCTATACCTGTTTTTAATTCAGTAGGAACAATAAAATGTATAGAGGTGGTCTACTATGCGTAAAAAAGAAGATAAATATGATTTTAGAGCCTTTGGTTTAGCCATTAAAGAAGCTCGATTGAAACGAGGTTTAACTCGTGAACAAGTGGGAGCATTGATTGAAATTGACCCACGGTACTTAACTAATATTGAAAATAAAGGGCAACACCCCAGCATACAAGTTCTTTATGACCTTGTATCGTTACTTCATGTTTCCGTTGATGAATTTTTCTTACCTGCTAATAACTTGGTAAAAAGCACCCGACGATTACAGATAGAGAAATACATGGATAGCTTTACAGACAAAGAACTATCCTTAATGGAATCTTTAGCCAGCGGTATCAACGAAGCAAGAAACATCGAAGACTAATTAAAAGAATCCATACATAACGGAAAGAGCCGATAAAATGAGATTGTATTAATCTCATTTTATCGGCTCTGCGTCTTTGCGTCTGGCTCTGTAATCACAGTTACTTTGAACTGCTTTATTTCAATTAAATTTTCTTGTCTGCATTTCGGACAATAGAGGGGGAATTTTTTTAATTCAGTATCTTCCCTTATCTTTAATCGTGTTTTATTTTCACATACAGGACACAATATCCACTTGTAGTTTATAATAACTATCTCCTCCTTTACACTTTAATTCAAATCTTTATTAAAAAATATTTCATCTTATTTAACAAGAAACCATATTTATATAACAACATAAAATACACTAAGTTATTTTATTGAACATATATCGTACTTTATCTATCCGACTATTTGGACGACGGGGCTGGCAAACAGGTTCACCGGTAGTAACATGGTACCCTTTTAACTCTGTTAAACAAACACTACGTCCATTTGTAAAGAAAGTTAAATCACTACGATATTCTTGAATACACCGAGCAGGGATTTCTCCACTAAGAATGACCTCATTATTTTTCAATTGAGTGTCTACGATGTTCGCACAATATTTAGGAGCATCGTTGTATGCTCGTGAAAGATATTCCTGTGGCGCATAAATTTTAAAACTAAGATATGGCTCTAACAATTCTGTTCCAGCTTTTTTTAAGACTTGTTCCAATACAATAGGAGCAAGCATCCGAAAATCTGCTGGGGTACTAACAGGGCTATAGTATAAGCCATACTTAAAACAGATTTTACAGTCCGTCACATTCCAACCATATAATCCTTGTTCGCAACCATAGCGTATCCCTTCCATAACTGCATTTTGAAATGATTGATTTAAGTATCCAAGAGAAACCGAGCTCTCATACTGCATTCCACTTCCCAACGGAAGCGGTGATACAGATAAACCAATGGAAGCCCAGAAAGGATTTGGCGGCACTTCGATGTGAATGGTATATTCTGCATTTTTTAACGGTCTCTCCATATAAATGACTGTAGGCTCTTTTAGTTCTATCTCCACATGATACTTTTCTTGCAACAGTGCACTAATCACTTCCATTTGTACTTTCCCTAAGAAAGAAAGTATAATTTCATGTGTCGTAGAATCCACGTAATATCGTAGAAGCGGATCACTATCTGAGATTTCCAAAAGGGCATCAAGCAACATTTCTCTCTGTTCAGGTTTACTCGGTTCAACAGTTGTTTGTAGTAGAGGGTGCGGATTTTCAATCTTTTTTCTCTGTGGCAATAGTTTTGTATCTCCAAGAACACTATTTAACTTCAAAAACTCATTTTGCAAAATAACAATTTCTCCAGAATAAGCTCTATCAATCTTACATAATTCACCATTTATTGAAGTATACATTTCTGTAACTTTTATTTTTTCTTTTTCTGATACTCTAACCGAATCTCGTAAATGTAGTACTCCACTATAAAGGCGTATATATGCAAGACGTTGTCTTTTTTTTGTATATTCAATTTTGAAAACATTTCCGCAAAGTTCAGACGGACCTCGATGTGTTGATGAATAAAATTTATTAGTAATAACTTCTATAAGGTTATCAATCCCTATATTACTTTTTGCACTTCCATGATAAAGAGGGAACAGAGAACAATTCTGAAATCTTATGCTTTCCTCTTGTTCGAGTTCCAATGCTTCTAATGATTTACCGGACATATATTTCTCTAAAAGGTCATCGTTTCCCTCTATTACCGTATCCCATTGTTCAGATTCGGTAAAGTTCGTCACACACATATTAGGATACAGTTCTACCTTCTGTTTGATTACAATTTCGGCAGAAAGTTTCTCTTTAATATCCTGATAAACCGTTGATAAATCAATTCCATTTTGGTCAATCTTATTGATAAAAAAGATTGTGGGAATCCCCATTTTCCTAAGTGCATGAAATAATATACGAGTTTGTGCTTGTACGCCATCTTTTGCAGAAATCAGTAGAATTGCCCCATCTAAAACTGATAATGAACGATATACTTCTGCTAAGAAATCCATATGTCCTGGCGTGTCTATGATGTTCACCTTCGTATTTTCCCACTGAAAAGAGGTTATTCCTGTCTGAATTGTAATTCCTCTCTGACGTTCTAAAAGCGTATTATCCGTCCTCGTTGTACCTTTGTCCACGCTTCCTAATTCTGTAATCGCTCCACTGTTATATAATAAGCTTTCTGTTAAGGTAGTTTTTCCTGCATCAACATGAGCTAAAACTCCAATATTAATAATTTTCATGTGATTTTCCTCCATTCAAAAACCCAAAAGGGCATAAAAATCCCAGTGATAAATACTTTTATCACTGGGATTTTTATGCATAACCATAGGTATACAAAGCATACAGATATTCTCTGGATACTTTAGAATCACATGATAAAGGTATTCTTAAACTGGGTACAAAAAACTAAGCCCTCCTAAAAAAGGACATCCAATTATTTGTTCCCACTATCAAATTGACAGTTTATTTAAGAATACCTTGCCGCATATTTATTAACTCCTTTTAAATAGATACTTAAATTATAGCACGTAAGAGCATATTTGTAAAGGAATCTCCAATTTTTTATCAAAGAGAGTACGTGATTACAAAATAGCTGTAATAATGTACCAATATTTGTTATTCTATAATCTTCCAATTACTCCCGTTCTTTTCAAGTACCAAATCAAATTGAGATACCTGCGTTGCTTTGGTCTGCTGGTCGATATACTCCACTGTCAGCGATACCGTGACTTGATTATCCTTACGATTGTGAATAGGATTTACCAGTTCTTGAAAGATGTACTCTTTTCCGATTGGTTTTAATATCCCGTCATTCACATAGTAGGAAAGTTCACTGGCTGTCGCTGTAGGATAGAGCTTGAAGAACGTCGTTAAAAACTCATTGATTTCATTGGTTGTAATGGAATCAACCGTCCCCTCACTTTCAATGGCTTTTGGTTTATAACTTGATTTCTTAGGTATGTTGGTAATGGTCGGATTCTTAACCAGTACCATATTTCCAGAACCATCTACATAGACACTCACTATATAAGCAGAGTGGACGGTCTTTGTATTTTCTCCCTCTGTAATGAGCTGGTCTACACTGTAGGTTACATTAAACTCATTGTCGCCAGTTGGCTCTACCGTCCATATCTGAAATCCTCTTACAGAAGACGATACAGGAATATCTTTGCGTACTGTATCAACATTGAGAGCTTGAAGTTCATCTGTCAGATAGCCTTTTAGACTTTCCATTCGATTATCAATGGACTTATCGGATTGCTCCCATGAATAGTAGACTTTCGCAAAGTTCTCTACAAAATTTTCTACATGATGAGTATCAACGTATTCCTTTTCTATGATAGTTGTTTCGTGAATAGTATGAGTATCTATAGCTGTAAAGTGCTTGAATATCGCAAAGCTGAAACTAAGCCCTAAAAGTACCCACAAGGCAATCACAACCTTTTTATGAGGATTGACCTTATAGTAGACACGAGGTTTCTTTTCCTTTGGTATCTGTTTTTCTTTATTCTGATTTTTTCTAAATTTCATCATTAAATCTTCCTTTCTCATTGTTTGATTCGTCCTGCTCCCACTAAATGCTGTTGCCAGTAGGGGCTTGTTAAGTCGGCATAACCGATTGGGTCGCCTGCATGAAACATACGGTTATTGCCAAGGTATATCCCAACATGAGTAATATAAGAGCCAGCGTTATAGGTAGAATGAAAGAAAACCAAATCGCCAGCTTGTGCTTCCGATAGTGGGATATGCTGGGTCACATCATATTGCTGTTGTGCGGTTCGTGGTAAGTTAATTCCAGCTTTTCCATACGTCCATTGTGTCAGTCCGCTACAATCAAAAGAAGTAGTCGGGGAAGCTCCACCGTAAACGTATCGCCAGCCCTCATATTTCAGTGCTTCGTCCATGATGGCTTGTACCGTATCATCATCAAACTCTGTTGTGACAAGATACTGCGTTACCAGTTGCACATAAAACATATTGCCATAGTTGTATCGCCAGCCCCCATTGATAGGTATGGCTATGGGATTGGGGTAAGACACTTTTTCGCCACCTGAATACTCTTTTGAGAAACTTTGAGCCAGTTCAAAGGTATATTTATTTCCACGATTAGCCACATACCCTAAGAAACCACCACCATAATTGTAGGACTGGATAACCGATTCTAAATCTACACTGAGCCTTTCGCTACTGGCTAATAATTCACTGAAATACTTCACACCTTGCTTAATGGATTCTTCTGTACTCAATGAATTAGGTGGAAGACCGAGGGATTCCGAGGACTGCATAACATCTTCCGCAGTACCGCCCGATTCCACCTGTATAATCGCAAGAAGTATGTTGACATATTCTTCAACGCCATATTCTTTGGCATATTTTTCTACCATAGGCTTATGAGCCAGCACTTCTGCGGAAACATTCACACCTCCATAATGAATATTGGAAATTCCGCTGTCCTGTTCATCTGAAAATAAAATGGCAACAAACAGAAGCAGTGAGAAGACCATCAAGAATAATCCAGAACCACCAATCACTAAAGTTTTCAACTTCATGGTTTCTTACCGACTTTCTTAATGGTGGCGGTTTTGATTGGTAGTCTACTTCTTGTATTTTGTAGTGGTACTCTTTGAACAGTAGACGGACGTTCTTTTGTGATTGGACGTTGTGAAGTTCTATCTGCTGTAGTGGTTGAAGTTGCTGGCTTTTGAACGGTTTTTTCTTGAACGGTATTGCCTTGGCGTTCCACTTTTGGACTTGAAAAATCGGACTTAACTGCTGGACGCTCTTGTTTGGCTTGTTGAGATTCCTTATATGAAGTCTGAATATTAGACTGTTTTGAGGTCTGTTCATCATGATATTGTTCTTGTCTTGTAGTCGGTCTTTCATGAACAGAAGAAGCAGGCTGTTTTTTCTGTTTGACCTGTTCCATTTCAGAGCGACGCTTCGCAATGGTTTTTCGCCTTTGTTCCTGCTGTTCCTTGCGTCCACTGGCTCTGTCCGCTTTGGTTTGAGAAATACTACTGGTTAAATCACGGACATTCTCTTTTACTTTGGATTTTCCTTGATATACTGCATATCTTGCATTGGTCGGCAAATCTTTAACCTGTTCTTTCAAACCACTAGCAGTGTCTACCATTCTGTCTTTGGTATCAGCTACTGTACCGATGGTTTGACCGATACGTTTTCCAAGTGTTGATTTTTCCTTTCCGTCTGGTCGGGAGTGATCTGCTTGTGTCCTTGCAGAACTCCCCGAACCCGACTGTCCTTTTTTACCTGTAACAATGGCAGACCCAGCCCCTAGAGTAGTCATGGAACGTCCAAGTTTCCGCTGTAGACGGTGCATGTGAGCGTGCATAAGCATACGAGGTTTTCTCATCACACGACTTCCCACACTTTGAGAATCGTTACTCTGTAGAGAAAACATACTCATTAAATCGCCCAGCTTGAAGTAGATTCCTGCAAAGGTCACAATCTGTAGAAAAGCAATCAAAAAGAACGGATAACCAGCCGATAAGGTATAGAGCATGGTTGAAATACTAAATGCTGTCGTAATAATCAATGTGATTCCAGCTCGTGTCAAAATGGTATTAAAGAGCTTTGTTATGGCTCGTTTTGACATACCATCAAATGATGGAATCATGCTTAAAATAAAGCTCACAGGCAGAAACATAGCATAGATGATAAAAAGTACCTGCGAGAAAATCATGATTCCTGTTAATAGGAATACAAATATGGAAATCCCAATATTGAAGACAAATAGGAAGAAGACTGTACCTAAACGGTTAATGGTCTTTGTAATGGTTAGATTGGTATTGCTTCTGTCTTCAATTTCTTCCGCAACAATTTTTTCTCTGTCTTCGCCATTGTTGGAATCTGGGCTGGTGGAGAGCAGGCTTTCCACACGGTCAATACCGATACTTTCAATGTCTGAACTGTTGTATTGAAGCAGTAGCCACGGTTGCTGAACCTGTATGGAAAACAGGCTATCTCTGATTAAGTCCACGCTGTCCTTGCCTTGACTATCGGAATGGGGCATGACAATCTTCGTGCCAAGTGATAAACTGGCATTACTGATGTCTGATGAAAAGTCATTGATTTTTTTAATGTAGTCGGGAGCGTAGGCAATAAAGGAAGCCGATAGGATAAACACCAGCACAAAATTCATAATGGCATGAATTGCCTTTGTGGTTTCTCTCTTTATCAGTCCCGTATAGGCAACATAAACCCCAAGAACCAAAATCAAGAGTAAGAGGAATCCAACATAGAAACCCTCTGTTGAAAATCCGTTTGCACTCACACCAGCTAAGGTCTGCATATTCTTACCAATGGAATCTGCTGTAGCGGAAATGAAGTCTAAGGAATAGGCTTCCTGTACTAAGTAACCTGTCGCATTGGAAACATACAAACTGATTGTCCAAATAAAATTGGTAATGGCATATAGTCCATACATGACCTGTTTTCCAATCCCGTCCGACCAGTTCCACGGAAGCCAGCCCCAGCTATTATCCACATAAAAATCCAGTTGATAGTTTTCAAGTGGGTATCGGCTGTATTCATTTGCCACATTGACCGTATCATCTACCAAGCCCGCAGCTTGAACCACCGTTCCCAGCATGGCTAAAAGAAAAATGGCAATCACAAGTGTGAAAGCCACTGTCATTGCCACTTTACCTAGACGTTTCAGCGTCCAGTTTGATTTTATTCTGTTTACTATTGATGGTTTCACATTTACACCTCTTTTCGCACAGGTGGTCTGGTATCAAAGGCATGGAGCAGTTCTTCAAATACAGGGTGGAACTGTATCACACCGACACGACCATATAAATCACTGATAAGGCATTGCCCGTTTTCCAAATCACGCAATCGCTTCTGATTGTTTTCGTCCTCTGGGTCTACACCAAAAAAGGCTAAGGTCTTTTTAATCTCGTTAAGGTCAGTGGAACGAAATGCAAATTTTAAGCCGAGGTTATTTTTCAGTTTTTCATCTAAGAGGTCGTCTGTATTTTGGGTCACGAAATATACCCCAGCGTTCATAGCACGACCAGCCCGAACCAGCTTCATAGATAGTGTTTTTCCTTGTGCTACCTGTAAAAAGCTCCATGCTTCGTCTAAATCTACAATCTTGAAAATGCTTCGGTCTGTATGGATAAAGTCTAAAGCAAAGGTACTAATGACAATCAGCATAGCAACGGATAAAAGCTCCATAGTGGTATATTCCTCAAAGGAAGTTTCCTTGTCGGGAAGTACCAAGTCCGCAACCTGTATAATGTTCAGTTGTTTTTCTAAGCTGATAGACTGCTCCACATAACCATTACTGAATAATAAATGTGCAAAGTCATAGTCTGTAAAACTTTCGATATGGTCGGCTATACTGGTACTTAGTGGCGTATTCTCAACCCGTAATTCCTCAATCACTTTCATCAACCCTCGTACTTCACTATTGGTTACTGCACGAATGGCTTTTCTAAGGATTGGGAAGCGTTCCCCATCACGAGAGGAAATCCCCGTAAGGAATGTCAGAATATCAATAGCCAGTGATTCAGAATCTTTGGGATTTTTCATAATCACATAAGGGTCAAGTAAGCCTTTGTTTTTCTCATCAGAAGTCAGAGTGACGATATTGATTTCATGGGAAATCTCTGGCAAGGTTTCTTTCCATCTGCCACGTTCTGCTTTTGGGTCTACAATCACTGCTTGTGCCCCATAAAGCACCGCATAATAGACGATAAGGTTATTCGCAAAGGATTTACCACCACCCAGCGAACCAACAAAAGCCGACGCTAACGCATTGGTTACTGAACCCTTAACCCCTTGACTGGCAAGAGCAGGTTTCAGATAGACATTGCGTCCAGTATCTAAGCTGTAGCCAACATAAATCCCCTCATTTTCCCCCAGCATTTGAGTAGCACCAAAACCTAAACCAGCGAGGAAATCAGAGGTCACGTATTGAATATAATCATTCATATAACGCTTGCTGGCAGGTAAAAATTCTTCATGTAAGCCGAGCATATCCCCAAATGGTCGTACCAGTTTTACGCTTAAATCGTCATAAAAATCTTTCACTTCATTACAACGACGTTTGAGTTCGTCAAGATCATTTGCTGATACCCTTACCACATAAGACAGCTTGTACATAGATTCCTTGCTTTGGTCTAAATTGGTTTCCAGCTCATTCACACTTTCCAGAGCTTCCGCCACATTGGAGCTGGTTTCATTATCACTTTGCCAAGCGTGGTTATCCAAGTCTTTCAGTTCTTTCTTTTTATTGCGGACAGTAGATAGGGCTTTACGATTCGCTACAATTTCCACATTCATTGACGTATCAATCGGGAATGTAAATTGCTGTTGCTGGTAGTAGAAGATTTCAGAGGACGGGAAGTCCAGTTCTCCGACAATGCTGTTAATGGTAAAGTAAGCTACATAGACGGTTTCATCTTCCTGCTGGATTTTCAAATATCGCTGTTTTTCTTCCACCAAACAGCGAGTAGGCTTAATCAAGTCATAGTATTTAATCAGCGTTTCATTATCCAGCTTTTTCTTTGATAGATGGTACTCATACTCTTCATAGGCAGTGCCTGTCTGTCCGTAAAGGTGTTCAATCAGATAGCCGAAGTCGTCCTTATCTAACCTGCGGATTTTGAAACGACGAGAGATTTTATTTTCTAAGAGCTTTTCCATCTTCTGAAAACGCAGGATTTCATCATTACTCATACTAACAAAATCGCCCATCAGCTTATGGTTCACATCATAGACAAAATCAGACAAAGCATTTTTTGCTTCAACGGTAAGACTTTTCATAGAAAACTCCTGATCGTTGAGAAGCAACTTAAAGCCGATAAAGAAACGGTAGTTCACTTGATTTTCGCCAATCATGGATATTAAAGCGTCTGTCTGTTGGTCGATTTTGTCATAGGCAACCGCTTTGAGCTTGCCAGTGACTTCATTTTTGGAACGCTCTTGTGCAGAACGTATGCTGGATTCTGTACTGATTTGTAAAGCATGAATTTTGCCATCACGATTTTGTGCGATAAGCTGTCTGAAAGAATCATGCACTTGTATTTTCTGTTCTGGACTTAGAAATGAGTAATTGTAAGGAACAAGCTCATAGTAAGCATAACATTCCCCGTCTTTATTCCAGACGAGATTGTTTTCAATGTATTTAATTGGATATGCCATAAAATTCACTCCTAACTGCTGTAATGGCTTCTTGTGGCTGGTTTCTGCCAAGCGTTACTTTTTTTCCTGCATAGGTCAGCTTTGGTCGCAGTGCATAAGCAATGACAGACTTCAAAAATCCATAAGGCTTTTTACCATCAAAAGTTTTTGTAGACATAAACCATGTGAAAGCCACAGGAATCCCAAAGTATTTGAGAAATGCTCCCTCTATCATGGAAAGAGGGGGCAAGTTGCCAAGTATCATCACTGCAAAGAGTGACACGACAAACCATGTCATTTGCGTAAAGGTTATGGGAAACGGAAGTCTAAAATCATTGATAGAATACAGTACCTTTTCCACAGACCAGATACTGGTATAGCTTCGTATTTTCTTCATGTAATCAATCCTTTCATAAAAAATAGGGGTAGCTGATTGAGCCACCCCGTAAAATAGAAAATCTGCCAGTAGTAATGTACCGACAGATTTAATAGACGATTTCAAAAATCCCATGATTGGTTGAGATAAACGTTCCTGAAAGGTCTAAATCCCGACCATAGGCTTGATAATCAATATAGTTTTGAAGACTAGCTGGTACTTCGCCTAAAGCACCCGTTTCTTCAATGTAGTAGCGTGCCACGTCATACATATCATCACAATCGGAATGAATGATAATATCCTCTTGATGTTCGCTTAGTTCTTCAATGCTTGAAAAATGAGTGAGCAGAGCAGATAGCTCCGATTGTAATTCTTCGGGTAATTCCGATACCATTTCCCATAGTCGATTGAGTTCGCCAATGGAAGTGTATTCGTCAACCGTAAAGGGTAACTCGTAGTCATGAATGGCGTATTCCTCATATTCATCATTCAAGCCGATTTTCTCTTTGACTTCCTCAAAGTCAATGGGAAAGGTAAACCACGCACCGACCAATTCGCCCTCATTGTATTTGCCTAAATTCGCAATATAGACTTGCATATCGTCCATATATTCACGTCCTTTCTTTGTAGAGATTCAAAAATCCCTACCGCACTTCGTTTGGTGTACCATTCCTTTGCGGAACATAAGAAAACCACTTATATTCCACAAAAGAACGGTTTTATTTAAGCACCAATAATGCGATTGAATAGCTCTAGTAAAATGTCTTTTACTCCAGCAGCGTTGAAGACTAAGCCAACCGCAATAATCGCAATAATTAAAAAGCCAATCAGTTTGCTAAACTCACGCTTGAAGCCAAGATACAAGCCAATCACAACGATTGCTAAAAGCACCAGTGATTGAGCGTTTGATAGAAACCAGTTATAAAGGTTTTGTCCAAAATTCATAAAAATGTTCTCCTCTCTATATTCAATGAATTTGTATTTGAGTTATTTTTTTGTTGTTATCACGTCCTGTTCTTTTACTGACTGTTGCTTCAAAATCTGCTTGTGTCGGTCTGTCAGTTTCGCATGGTCGAGAATGTCTTTTACAACCTGCGTCTGGTTGATTTCATCAAGTTTAATCGCAACCTTTAAGGTCGGGGCAACTTGATGAGATAGCCAGTTCAGCGTCCTTTGGAAGGAGTAAGGCTCTGGTTTTGTGGTTAGTTTTAATCGTTCACGATTGTTCCCAATAAACCAAGCCCATTCTTCATTCAGTTTCCAATCAGAACGAGGTTTGGAATCGTCTTTATCTACAAAACGGATATACCGATTGATAATTTTAAAGGCGGTATGCTCTGGATTGTCATAGACGAGTAAATCACGGACTGCATAATAGGCACGCTCATTTTTCAATCGAATCTCAAAACGGTTTTTTACTTCTGCGTCTTCAATGGGAATATCATTTTTCTTGTACTGCTCGTAGTCCTTTTCATAGATACAGAAATAAACTTCACTTTGTAATGAACCGATATAGAGGGTGTTTCCCATACATTCCTTTTCCTCTTTGCGTACCAGTACGCCACTGCGATAGCTTTTAAAACTGCGGAAGACGGAGATACATTCTTCCTGTTGGCACTTTTCAGTGAGTACAGGGATATTCAAAATCCCTGTCTTATCGTTAATGGCAAGGTCAAGGCGTTTCATCACACCGCCAGCCACCAAAACGTCCATAAAGAACTCATACCAGCTTCTTTGTTGTGCCAGAAGATAGCTTTCAAATTGTCTGCACCCACGACCTTTCAATTCCACCAGAACTCCTTTGTCCAGTTCATGGGAGCAAAGGACGAATATGTCGCCTAAAGCATAATGCTCTGAATAAGAATAGAAACCATAGTCCTCATGAAGAAAATAGGACAGTTTCAGTTGTAAGATGTTTTCGACCACCTGCTGTACGTCTGTTGTCGGAAAGCGAATCCTTACATAATCAAACAGCATTTCAAGGGGAGCGTCGGGATTGAAGCGTTCCAGAGCTTCCCAAAGGGACTGCTGTAAATCCTCTGATGGCTTGACTTTTCCTGTTTCAATATCGCTTAGATACTGCCTTGTAATACCAGTCGCAACAGCTAAACGGTTTTGAGATAGTCCATAAGCCAAGCGTTTTTCTTTTAAATGCTGTAACCAAGTTTGTTCATTCAGTAAAAATCCCTCCAATCAAAAAGGCGTATGTCAACTTTTAAAGCCCATTTGACATACGCTGAAATTTTGTAAATCCCTTGTAACCAAAGGATTTTCTAATGTTTTTTTGACTGTTTCCTGTCGATTTGTACCCCCCTGTTAGATACGGGGGGTTAAGTGCTGGCGTGGCTATTGCCACACCAGCCAGCAAGATCAGTCCACACCTGCGACTTCCGCTTCGCACGTCGCCTGCGTGGACTGTCTGCTGTTGGATAACTTTTTAATTTCCTCCAAGAAATCATATCCTTTTGGTACAAGGGGAGTATAAAACTCTGATATGACACTTGT
Organism: Streptococcus sp. 27098_8_103; assembly: GCF_041432345.1. GTDB lineage: Bacteria > Bacillota > Bacilli > Lactobacillales > Streptococcaceae > Streptococcus > Streptococcus mitis_BV. The sequence goes on along the minus strand of NZ_JAPVZK010000014.1, from coordinate 19,912 downwards.
TCCTACATCAACATAGCCACGACCTTTGATTCGCTTTAAGAAGAAATCCTTTTGTACGTCACTGCCAAACATCATGCCATAGCCCATTTCAGACATACGACCTAAAGCCACTCTGAAATTAAACTGATCACGGATTCCGTCGCCTAAATATTTTGCGTCTGGACGTTGACAAGCCAGTATTAGAAAGAAGCCAGCTTGACGACCTAACATGACAATCTGTTTCAGCTTATTCATAACTGCGGTGTTTTCTTTTGTTCCCAGCATTTCCATGAAAGCGACGTATTCATCAAAGATTAAGAAGTGTGCCGGGAGACCTAAGTAAGCATAATTTTTGCCAGTCTTATAGTTCTTCATCTGCTTCATTTCCTCACTACGTTTCATCATTTCTTCATAGAATGTTTCAATGCAAGAAAGCAAGTCTTCTTTTCTATAGTAGACATTTGCCATCACAGAACCTAAGTCCGCAAGGTCAGCATTTTTCGGGTCAAGAATATACAGTTTTGAATCTGTATGAAGCAAGGCTTCAATCAGTGTCAGTATAAAGTAAGTTTTACCGCCACCTGTACCACCAGCAATCAACATATGAGGGAGCTTATCATATTCCCACCATACGTTTTTCATTAAGCGAAGTTTACCATCTTTAGCTTCTACTTCATCAATAGAAATACGACTGGCTATGGTGTCATAGAGCAAAGTATATTCCACATAGGAATCCTTTAACTCTTTATCCGTCAGCTCACAGTACAAGCCACTCTCTAATTTCTTTTCCAAGTGTAAGAGTTGGTCTTGATATTTTCCCAGCGTGATTTCCACCCGTATCTGTATCAAGCCATTTTTAAGTCGATAATACATTTTAGGGAAGTAGGTTATCTTTTCCTTTGTACGACCAGCACTATCTTTAAAGAAACCCTCTGTTTTGACCTGTTCAGATTCATACCACTTGTTTTCAAGTATCATCTTTGCCAGTTTTTGACGGTGGTAAAGTTGTTTAACCGTATCATAGCGAACCCGTTTGAATACAAACGCTACCAGCAAGCAGATAAGAATTGCGACACTGAAACTGATAATTAAATAGGGAATGTCAATCTTATCTGCTTGTGATAGGTTAAAATCCTGCCAGTTGATCTGCTGGATTGTCTTCACATGAAACAGTCCGACAACCAGCAGGAAAACAGGCAGGAGTGACGCTATCGTAAAATGAAAGACTAAATCTTTGTCACTCGGACGAATCCTTTTACCACGAAAGACACGCTGTTTCATGTTTGATTTTCTCCTTTCTCTCTAATGGAAGATACGTGGCTATTTGTCCGTAGCAGGTTCTTTCTTAGGTGGCTGTTGATTTCTAAAGGAATTAGAATCCTTTGTCAGCACAATATCGTCTGCCTTGATGTACCAGTCAACATCTGCTCCTTGAAAGGTAGCAGTAGCGACAGTATCCGCAATGGGATTGATAAGTTCCACCCGTGCGTTATATTCAAACTCTTTCAAAGGCACGCTGGCAGGAATACTTACTTGAATCATGCGTCCTTGCCCTTTGGATTTTAAGTCATAGGTACGTTCTTTGATTTCCTCTGAAACCGTACCGTCTTCATTTTGGATTCTCACTTCACGACGTAGAGCAGAGAATTTTAATTCTCCAAAAGTCGTGTCTTTATCTAATACGATACCATTTGCTAATCTCATCATTTTTCCTCTCTTTCTTTATTCTTTTACCATGTCGTCAGCATGTAAAAGGTAATTTGTAAAACCACGAGTGCCGATTTTATAGCCCTCGGCGGTAATACGTGGATTGACTAACTTAACACGTTCCTCAAAGCCGAAATGTTTTTCGCCAGCTTCAGCAGGAAGTACGACCACAATATCATCTGCTCTTTGAACGTCTGAATAGAGATTATAGCTTCGAGATAAGACGGTTAGATGTCCGTTGATTCTTCGCTGTACGACTTTATCCTCGCCAGCAAATTCTAAATTGCCGAATGTTTTTTCCATCTTGGGAATCACAAATTTAAGTTCCATATTTTTACCTATCCTTTCTTTTTTATGGTTGAATGAATCTCGTTTGTTTGATGGTCTTTCACGGTGGGGAGCGACCTTTATTCTCTTGTTTTTCTATTTTCGTAGTATCACGTCCTTTCAAATCGGGTAAAAAAATAGACACCTCATTTTTGAAGTGTCCACCTTTTGCCTATTCAATTTTTATTGGAAGTATCTTTGTTTCTTCACTTTTCAAGGGTAAATCGTCGTATCAAAGCTCATTCATAAGTAGTAAATTAGTAGTAAATTGATTGGTTTCGACCTTGATAAAGTGTGATAAGTCCAGTGTTTATACGGATAACTAGATTTTCATACTATTTTTAACTAAAAAAATCATTATACAAATCAAGCTACTAAAGATGAATTTATGGTATACTGGTGATAATAAATTGTTATCGGTAGGAGATGTTTTATGTATTACGGTCGAGATACTGAAATAGAAGAATTAAAACAGCATTTTAAATTTTCTAGTAATGATAAAAATAGTTTATATATTATTAATGGTTTAAGTGGTAGTGGTAAAACCGAGCTAATCAAAGAGGTTTGTCAACGAGTTTACAGCCATGATAAAGAAGCCTTTATTCTCTACATTGATGTTATAAATGATGGGTTTGAAAGTAATAAATTTTTTGAAAATCTACTAAAAGGAGCGTATGTCCCAACACAATTCAGAAGAAATCTATGCTTATCAATACCTCAAAAATATTCGTTTTCAAATTATTTAAGAAAACAAAAACTAACAAATCTAACTCTGAAACATAGTCTTAGGTTAATCAGATCGTTTATTGCGTTCGATACAACTTACAAAAAAGTAATTGATTATCCTTGGGAAGAAGTTATTACTGAAATAAAGGAGGGAATATTTGAAAATGATTTATATTTAAGATATTTCAGTCATGTTTCAAAAAAAATCCGTCTTAATATTATTATTGATAATTATCAATTTTTATCTGAAGATATAAAAATAAAATTTGAAGATGACTTTAATACACTTCAAAGCGGAATCTCTTTAACAATTATAAACCGAACAAATGATAAGTTAAAATCGATTGATAAACTAGATACATTGGACAATTATACTCCTACTGTATTAAATTTATCGTATCTTACTGAGGATGAGTGTAAATTACTAATAAGAAATAAAATTGCTTTACTTGATAATGTCAAATTGAATCAAATCTGGCAGATAACACAAGGTAATTATAAAGATATTGAATTAATTATTAACAGACTTATTGATAATCCAAATTCAGAATTATTTAATATTTCTGATATATATGACAAACTTCCAGATATTCAAAAAAATATACTTATCATATCATCAATTTTTCCTGCTGGTATGAAAAAAGATATAGTTTTTAACTACATTAAATCTATATTAGACGAAAATACTGAAGTAGCTGATTCTCTAAAATCCCTTATTGATGCAGGTTTTGTCTATATTAATGGTGATACAAATGATAAAATCAAAATTTCACACGAATCAATTGTAAATGGTATTTTAAATCACACAAATGCTTCTGATCTTCAATTAGTAACCAACAATCTAAAAATATATTTAGAGCAAACTATCCTATCTATAGGAGTTGGTGGCGAGTTAGCTTATTTAATTCACTGCTTAATAAATATATGTAATATTGAAGAGTTGCGGCAAAATGTAGAATATATCAAACAGTTACTTGAAATCGAATACAGGAAAAATTCATATTTTTACATTGTATCTTTGAGTAAGAAGATACTTCATTTAATAGAATTATTACCCGAAAAATACTTACATTATATGTTGAACTCGTACCAGTGGATTTCTGATTTTAATGGAGGTTTAGCTATTTTAAACAGTCTTCAAAAAGATAATTATTCAAAAGATTTACAGCTATACTATCCTAGATTTCAAATTCAAAAATATGAATTTGAGGAGGCGCTAAAATCACTGGAAAAGTTAGAAAATTGCTCTGGAACATTACTCTACAAGCTAAATGCTTATGGTCATTTAGGTAAAGATCGAGAGGCAATTAAACTCCTTAATGAAAGCATGAATTCTGTAGAAAAAGACGACTTCTATTATATTATTTTACGAAATTCTGCTCATTATTTCCCAACTAAAGAAGCTACCGAAAATCTCAAACTAGCATTGGACTATTTTCAACGTAATGAATATCAAATACCTGTTGCAACAGTATATAATAATTTAGGTGTTGTTAATATCTGGGACGGAGAATATGATATAGCTTTAGAGAATCTAAATAAGGCCATAAAAATACTAAAAAAATATGATTCAAATGAAATTTTTGAACCATATTGTAATAAATCAATTATTTTTTTGATGAATAAAAATTATCAACAATCTCTGAAGTTTATAAATAAATCACTTCAAGAATGTCCTAAAGCTTTGACCTTAGATATTAGGATGCTCAAGTTAAACAAATTAATTATTGAATTGATTTCTGAAAGAATCTCTTTTACAGAATTTCAAAATTCACTAAGAAACTTTGAGGAAGAAATTCCACTCATAGACGATCCTTGGTATAAATTTCAAATAGTATACAATTTACAACAATTTGATGATATTCCTTTTGTTTGTGAAAAAACTTATATTGATGATTATCAAGACGGACTCACTAAATACTATCTGTTGATTCCTTACAAAAAATATAATTTCTGTATAGGTCTTTCTCCTAATTGGAGATATTAATTTGTTCATGGTACTTGCGAATGAGATCTAAATATATGGAATAATCATATTGTTTATATTTTAATAAATTAGCTACTAGTTTAGCTAATTTTTTAATATCATCATCAGTATAGGATAAATTTGTAATTCCGATTGTTCCTAATCTTATTCCTGAAGTCGTCATTGGTCCGTGTGTATCATTTGGAATTTGATTTCGGTTAACTAATATTTTATGTTGAAAAAGTAGATTCTCTGCATCCTTACCACTCAAGTTTAGATTCAGTAGATTAACTAAAATTATATGAGTCTTTGAGTTTTTATAAACAACATCAACCCCTTCTTTACTTAATTGTTTTATAAACAATAAAGTATTTTTTATAACCTGTTGTGCATAATCTTGAATATCTATTGATAATAATTTGATTAAACAGATACATTTCGCAAATAATGCATTTTGTGTAGGACCTCCCTGTGTTCTAGGAAAAATTGAATTAGTTATTTTTTCTTCAAATATAGAACGATACATTAGTACTCCTCCTTGAGGCCCACGTAAACATTTATCCATTGTAAAAGTAACGAAATCGACATATGGAAAAATCGACTTATGTAGCTTTGCCATAATATATAAAACACTATGGCAAATATCCGCTAAAATAAGGGTATTGGGGCTAACCTCTTTTATAATTTCATAAATTTGTTGATAATTAAATTCATTTCCATACGATGAAGCACCAATAATAATCAATTTAGGTTTATATTTATCTAATAATTCCTTTAATTCGATATAATCAATATTTAAATCATGATCTAAGTGATAATATTTTACAGTACCTTTGCCTGTATAAGTGTGTGAAATATGTCCTCCGTCTTTTGGAGATAACGATAAAATATAATCGTCACTTTCTAAAACACAATTATAGACTATTTGGTTAGCCTGAGTTCCTGAATGTGGTTGCACATTAACTCTATAATCACCAGGATTTAAATCAAAAAGTTGAAGACACAATTCTTCTGAATATATTTCAATATTATCCAATGAAGTACAATGAGGAAAAAAGCGTTTTTCAACAGCTCCCTCTGTTGGCAGAGTAGCGAGAGGGAAACTTTGAATCTCTAATACTTCGGTGAATGGATAGCTAATACATGCAGCAAGATTTATTACGCTATTCTGTTCTTGGTTATATGAATCAAGAATTTTATTTAACTTCTGATAGATTTCACCTTCAAATTTATTAATTTTATACACTGACTTCTCCTATCGATAACAATTTATTATCGCTATACAAAGCACCTAAATAGGTTTATAATAGCATGATTATTGATAAAGGAGATTTTTATGGATTATAAACTTATTTCTACTTACTTAGATTATTGCAAAACTCATAAGCGTTTGAGTTCGCACACGATTCGCGCTTATAAGAATGATCTTATGCAATTTTATAACTCAGACTATGATAATGTCGAATCCTATATAGAACAGTTGACACGATCTAACATAAAAACGAATACATTAAGAAGAAAAATTGCTTGTATGAAGGTGTTTTATAACTATCTAAAATACCAGAACATAATTGAAGAGAATCCCTTCAATCAATTGCGCTTTCAATTTAGAACTGAAAAAGTATTGCCTAAAACGATTCCGTATGACATTCTGAAAAGCATTTTTATATATTTAGAACGGAAAGTAATTGTATCTAAAACTGACTATCAAAAACAACACGCTGAAAGAAATCTACTAATTATTTCACTTTTACTTTCAACAGGCATCAGAATTTCTGAACTTTGCCACATTCATCTCAAAGATATTAATCTTTCCAATAAGACACTCCATATTATAGGAAAGGGTAAGAAAGAACGTATCCTATTTTTAGGAGATCAAAAAACATTCAATTTATTAGAAACATATATAAATAAAACAAGAAATGAATCAAATGATTTCTTGTTTCCAGGGAAACATTCTCTTAAACCATTGTCAGAGCAAAGTGTACGTTTAGTTATAAAGAGAATCGTTGAACAAAATAGCTTATCTAAAACTATTACACCACATATGTTTAGACATAGCTTTGCGACAATGCTTCTAGATAATGATGTAGATATTCGATACATTCAACAAATTCTTGGACACAGTTCTATATCAATCACACAAATCTATACTCACGTATCTCATTCAAAACAAAAAGAAATACTTAGTTCTTTTAATCCTGTATCAGCGATTCATTCTGAAATCGAATAAGAGAACTTTCCAAAGCCTACAGTTTAGTTCATCTAAAATTAATTTTTGTAGTTCGAATTTAGTTAATAGATTTTATGCTCAACAAAATCAAAAAACATATAAAACTTCACTTTGAATCAGCATTTATAATATATTCTGTATTTAAGAACTCCATAATTGTTTTTCTAAAATATATCTTTCAAATATCCTTAAATATAATAAAAAGAGATGGGCAAAATCTCAATTCCTGAAGAAAATGGAGTAAATCTTCCCACAAGAAAACGCATAATTTCAAGTTTTTCAACACCTGAGATTATGCGTTTTTTGGTTCTAAAAAATTTTCGCCCACCTTAATTAAACAACTAACAAAAGTTATAAGTAGACTATATTTTAAAATTTGTGTTCTAACAACTATTTCAATTAGTTAAATCTTTAAATCTTTCTTCTCCAGATTTAAGCATCTCTTTCTCTACCTGACTCCACTCCCCAAACAGTAACTCTTGAAGAATATCTGCTGCTGAAATTTTATCTTCTCTTGAATCATGTACACAACTTCTATCTCGTTGATAAATTTGAATTCTTTCAAAGATAGCTAGTTCTTCCAACTGTCGGGTATTATCAACTAGATGATTTACAATGAAATCATGATGTTCTTTTGGAGTTGCGCGTGCTTGATTTGGATTGATGGCGTACAGTTCTTCATAACGGATAAGAGTACTTATATAGGACAGCTCAGGCTTTGTTGCAATTAAGGCTAATTGTACTTCATATCCCTTATTTTTCAAGAGTTGTGCTGTTTTCTTTGGAACATCAACTGTTCGTAAAGTTCCCTCTATCAAAAGATTGTATCCCAAATTGCTTAATTCTGTTACTAAAGACTCCACCATTTTGCCTGCAAAATCTTTAGTGTATTCAACACTATCTTTACCATATACTTGCTGCAGTTCTAAATAGTGTGGATGCTGAGAACGAAAACTATCGCCATCTATGATAACAATATTTCCTTGAAATTCTTTCTGTTTAATTCGATGAATTGTAGTCTTACCAGCACCACTTTGCCCTCCAAGCAAAATAGCTATAGGTTGCTTACTGGACTTTTTTCCTCTTGTCAGAGAACGAAGATTCCGTGCCAAAGCATGTTTGAATTCACTATCGGTATAATCTTGGATTTCCATTAGGCTACCATCCGTTTTTCAGATATCTCTAACATACGTTCAATTCCATCCAAATAACCGATATATCTCTCTATTTCATCAAAAGTTTCTACTAAATAGATATTCGTATGAATCAAGTCAGATAGATCATCACTCATTAAAATCCAAGGATTAGATTCATCATCAACGCTAATTCCCTGACTATCTTGATAACGATAGAGTCGAGATAATAGATTAGCACCTCTTTCTTTCACAATTTCAATTTTTAAAGTCAATTCATAATCTTCAACAGGATTGAGAATTTTATCTTCTCCTACAATATCGACATAAGATACATTAAACTTCTGACAAATGATGTCTATTAATTCGGTAGAGACTGAACTCGTTCCATTTTCATAACGACTCAGACTATTTCGTGAAATACCTACAATCCGTGCAAATTCGGGTTGTGTTAAGTTATGTGTTTTACGTAAGGATTTTATGTTCTTTCCAATCATGGCAAACTCCTTTATTTTTATAATTCAATTATAGCATAAAAAAGCATAACGCACCAAAATTGGTGCGTTATTTCTTGTTTTTCTAGCCTAAACTTTACTTCTAAAAAAGTCACCTAAAGAGCCATAAATATTTATTCTTGTATTAATTTTTTCGATGCGCAAACGATATCTACAAATACATTTATAACTATTCATCTTTTAGGATTTTTTGTTGTCAAAATTGCCTTTATCTACAAAGACAAAAAGCTTATAAAATAGCTTGAAATCAATGATTATCACCTTTTTTGTTATAGCAACACCCCGCATGTGATTATTAGGATATTAGCAAAGCGTATCCAATAGCACAATAAAGTGTTGTTCTTACTGATTTTTTTACTACATTGCATAGTCTACTATGTAAATATCAATTAGACTATTTTATAGAACATCCCAAATTCAGCATTAACTAAAAGTAAGATTCTATTGTATTTCCTTGTCGATCTTTCATATCACGGATTTTATTTTTCAGAATATCAAAGTTACAGATTCCATCTCTAATATCATTATCCGCTCTGTAGCCATTAATCATCTCAGTCAGAGTTTTCCCTTTACTACCATTCTTTATAGTGGTATTTACTCTTTTTATCTTGATATCAAAAGGCTCATATGTTTTATACTTAATTACTTCGTCTTTAAAATCAAATAAAGGTGTATCCGGCTTAGCTTCCCATAAGATAATCAACCACATTATCGCATTATAAAGCTGTTTTGCAGTTTTATTCCACTCTTCAGGTTGTAAATTTCCACCCCCTCTATTGTAATGTTCTTGTCTATTATTTACATTAGGTTCACCTACAAGAGGATTAAAAAGAGGTAATCCTTTGTGATTAATTAGTTCTAAAAAATCTCTTGCAGCACCCATGCCACACTGAATAACTTCCTTCTTGCCATCAATTTTACTCTCAGCGATAAATACATAATATTCATCTTCAATAGTTGCTCCTGCATCACTATGTTTTTGTTGATTTGCTAACAGTTTAATATGTGCTTTAGGCTGAACTTCAAAATCTCTAACAATTCTTTGTCTTGTTTCATGTCCTCTACAATTCATTTAAGTTTTCCTTTATAAGTTTAGTAACTAGCCTTATTATACTACATAAGTTGACCATACGACCATAATCTACATCAACTAGTTTTTAGAAAATCACAAATCCATTTGGAGAGATGACAAGCTGATTCTCCAATTCTTTGCAATTATTTGGTAGTGCTACTGCTTCTTTCTCCACAATACAATCTTTTGTTGATTGGTTGAATATTGATTTGAGAACCTGTCCTTCGTATTTCCATTCCAAAGCTACTACATCTTGTTTGATTTCTTCGAGGTCATACTTACCATGCTGAATGGTTGATGACGCTTGTTTTCTAATATTAATCAGCTGCTTCATGAAATTCAGCATATCATTGTCACTTGATACACGTTCCCAAGGCATACAACGTCGACAATCTGGGTCTGGACCGCCAGTCAAGGATAACTCTGTTCCATAATAGATGCAGGGTGTTCCTTTTTGTAAAAAGAGAAAGGCTAGGGCTGATTTAACCAGTTGAACATCCTCATTGGCCGTCCACAAGATTCGTTCTGTATCATGCGAATCCAAGAGATTAAACATAACCTCTGAAATCTGCTGCTTGTAATACATAGACTGACCATTGATTTCATCGATGAACTGATCCGTCTTCTTAACACCACGCAAAAAATACTCCTTGATGCTATCAGATAAAGGATAATTCATGACCGCATGGAACTCATCGCCATTTAGCCAAGGCTGAGACGTATGCCAGACTTCTCCTAGGATATAAAGATCAGGCTTTTTAGCTAAAACTGCCTTGCGAAAATCCTTCCAAAACTGATGATCAATCTCATTAGCCACATCCAAACGCCAAGCATCAATATCAAACTCTTCAATCCAATAAGTCGCAACCTTCAAAAGATACTCCTTGACCTCTTGATTGGCTGTATTTAGCTTAGGCATATAGTCCTCGAAACCAAAAGCATGATAAGGCAACTCTCTCTTGTTGGCTAGTTTTTCAGTCATCACTGGAAATTGTTGAATATGGAACCAATCCTTATAAGCAGACTGTTCACCATTTTTGATAACATCTTGCCATTGAGGAGATTGCGAACCAATATGATTAAATACAGCATCCAGCATAATTTTCATACCGCGCTGATGAGCGTGCTCTATAAGCTCTCGAAAGGTTTCCTTGTCTCCAAAATGATGGTCAATTTCAAAGTAATCCGTCGTATTGTACTTATGATTGCTCGTAGATTCAAAGATAGGACAAAGATAAAGTCCAGTAATTCCCAAGTCTTGCAAGTAATCCAGATGGTCAATAATCCCCTGTAAATCACCACCAAAGAAATCATCACTCTGAGGTGTGATAGATGAATCCCAGCCTAAAGTCCCTTCTGGGTTTAATAGAGCATTTCCATTAGCAAATCTCTCAGGAAATATCTGATACCACACCGTATTTGAAACCCAGTCAGGAATCTGGCATGCATCAATCTCATGAAGATAAGGCAACTTAAATCCATTCCCAATAGCATGAAGATTTTCTAGAGAATTTTCCACACACCCTTTATCGCCATACAAAATACTTTGACCTTCTGTATCCTTGAGTTCAAAGAGATACTGGATACGTGCAAAGTCAACGGACACTTCAACCTGCCAATAATCAAAGATGGCATCAGAAGTTATCTTGGCCATTTTCTTTGTATCTTGATAAAACTCCTCCATAAAGATAAAAGGGTCGCCATAATGCAGGTTGATGCTTTCAATGTCCCCTTTCTTAGTTCGAATCCGAATATGAAGTTTCTTATCCTTATAAAGATAGGCATACTCCGACTCAGTCCTATGGTAAATAGCACTTAATTCCATCAATTTGTCTCCTAAAGTTTTAATTCAAATTTTACGCAAACGTTTTCAAAATCAATAAATCTAGTATACTATTTTTGTAAACTATTTGCAAGGAAGGTCCGTTCTTAAAAGAACGCCCTTTTTAAGTATACAAAAAGCCTTAAAAAAGGCTTTCTCTATATACTAATCCTCTTTCGGTTTTGAAAATACTTCTACTCGCTGAGCTAGGACTTTGATTTCTACAGGTAGGTTATCCGCTTTATCGCCGTCAACATCTGACTCCAATTCACTATCTGAAGAGATTTTAATATTCCGCGCCTTGATATATTCGATATTATCATTTGCGACAACATCGCCTTTCAATAAATCAGGAATGACGGATAATTTAGAGAATATAGAAGCATCTTTTAGAATCAAAATGTTGGCATAGCCGTCTTTGTTTTCTTCAAAGATTTTTTTATCAGCGAAGTAATTTGTCAAGAGAACCAACACATGGCTAGCTTCACCAACATAATTTCCATTTTCTGTCTCAACCTTAATGTTAAAGACCTGATCTGTCATGACAGACTTCATGGTATTTACAGCATAGGCTAAAATACCGAATTTTGTTTTGTCCTCGATTTCAACATTGTGAATCGCCTCAGGTAGAGAACCGATACTAAAGATATAACCAAAATAATTGTCATTCGCTTTTCCGATATCAATCTTATTGGTTAAATCAAAATCCAGTTCATCTATCGCGCCATCGATGTCTTGATTGATTTCCAAAAGTTTTGTAATGAGGTTACCCGTACCGCCTGGGATAATCCCTAACTTAGGAATGTAGTCTCTCTCAGCAATACCCGAAATGACTTCGTTGACAGTCCCATCTCCACCAAACACAACCACTGCATTGTACTGCTCACGAGAAGCTTCCTCAGCAAAATGTGTTGCATCCAAAGCTTTTTCGGTAATTTTGGTTTCTACGTGCTCAAAGTATTCTTTTGCTTTATTCTCCAGCTTTTCTTTGTAATCCAAAGCCTTTTCCCCACCAGAGGTAGGGTTGATAATTAACATTGCTTTTTTCATTGATTTTCTCCTTAATTTTAAATAGAAATGTTTACATTTCGTCGTATGCAAGTAAATGTAATCCTATTATACAATGAAAATACAGAAAAGAGAAATATGACGTACTGGAGATTAATACGCTTTTATTCTATTTTCCCATCAAAGTCCCCTCCTAATCAATTCTGACTCTATTACAATACTTTTAGATTTTCTAGATATATTAAAAAAACAGTAACCTTTTATATTACTGCTGACGTTACATTGCAATTATTCACTTAACCCGATTCATTAGTTAAGATTCCAAGTTTATGGGCGACGGTTTGAATTATAAGGTACAAACTAGAAATGAAACCAAGAACCTCGTTATGAGTTTCGATTATTTTTAACATTACTGGATTCATAAAATCTCCTTTCTCATTGACAGAGAGCTTCTTAACTAATAAGCACACCAGTACAACCAGACTAATAACTCCTAGCCTGTCATCGGGAATCGAGTTAAATGAACAATTTACTTTACTAGTATATCAAAAATTGTGATATTTTACAATTTGAAACAGCAACCCTCATCAGGTTGCTGTTCCTACAATGTTACTTCAGTTCCCCCATTTATTATTTCTAGACTAATCAAATAGTCAACTAAACACTACTGCTATCTTTTAATGTTTCAATTACCTCCTTAAGTGGACTTTCCTCTAAATATGCACGATAAACTTCATCTACATTCAATTTGATGATATAAACAGGACTCAATTCTAAGGGTTTACGTGTAAACATATCCATTGTTACTGAACCAAAGTCGAGGTCTATTTCTGATTCAGTTGGCATCACAAAGAAATTTTTCACAACTAGTTCTTCTTGGACAGAAACCAAATCTTTATAAGCTAGTTGATACAAGAATTGTTTCGTGACATCCCCAATCCCTGGATTATTGTATAGTCCTTTATCCTCAACTTTTAAGAGATAATACTTAGCATCAAAAATCATAAACAGAGGAGACTGAACTGATATGGTATCTGGAATCAAGGTATCACTTTTCTTTTCATTTCCTTTTGAAGCCCATTTAGGTTTCTCAATGATTTCTTTCAAGCTCTTTGTGCTATCACCCAGTCCAAGAGACTTAAGTGAATGATCAAGATGGTTTTCTAAAGCCACTGCGCAGGCTTTCTCCCAAACTACATGGAATGAGTTCGTTCCAAAGAAACTGATATTACTTTTTTCTAGTGATGTATCCTTCTTATCAACATAGATATAAAGTGCTTTCAGCAACAATTGATTTCTAGTATTAAACTCTACTGAAAGTTGTTGCTTGATTCGATAAAGAATATAGTCCTTTTCAGCTAAATCATACAGCTCCTCATCTGTCAAAAGAAGTTCCGGCAAGCCTAGTAAGTCATGCAAATCGGCATCCTGCAAAGTCTTAGTCGCTTGAGTCAAAATAATTTCATGAAGTCGTTTGATAAAGTGCGTTTCATCATCAACCTTCCGTTGAGTAACCAACTCTGGATAATAAGGTCGATTATTCGAAATAATAGTAAAGGTATCATTAATTGTTCTATCCCAGTTAATGCCCCCATAGCCGTTAATTTCTAGAATTGTATCCTCAACATTATACAAACCATACTCAAAATAATCATTCAAGAGATACATAATTAGAGCTAGTTCATTGAAAGAGCTACCTGAATCATACTCTGAATAAATCAGAATTTCTTGTTCCTTCTGATCAGCTTTCTCAATGACTTTGATAACCTCTTCGAGCTTGATATCGAGATTCTCTTCCTTATCGATATACTTAGGATAACACTTAAGAACAAAGTTCTGAATCATCACAAGACCGACATAGGTAAAGACATAGAGCGACTCACTGCCGCCAAAAGAAAGTTCCTCAAGTTCTGTATCTTCTTCGAATAAGTCTGATAGTTCCTGTTGTTCCTTACTGTTTTTTACAGTTTTTAAGATACCAAAGGACTTCAAACGTTGGAGTAATTTTTGAAGTAGCTCTCTATCTAGATTAAATTTAAGTTGAAGTTCATGAAATGTATATCTCTTTTGTTCACGAATAAACACTGACTTCATATAATCTAGTCCTTATCGCTTGAAGTAAATTCATCATATTTTTTTGAGACACTATGAGCAAAAATCTGCAATCCTTTAACATCAAACTCCTTACAGATAACTGAGTATCTGTTTGAATTCTCTACTCCTTGGAAGAAATCTTTCCTCTTCTGCTTAGCGGCATCATCAAAGAGATACATCAAGACCTTGTTCTTGAAGACATCAAGGAACTTGTCATTTAGGATAGGCTCATAAGATTTCTTATCTGACTCGGCTGGATTACTAGCTTCTGATTTAATCTCAATCTTATATGAATCAAGTTTAATGAAAAATGGCCCCATCAACTTATCTTCATTGACATTGTAATCTTCAGATAAAACTTCATTGAATGCCTTACGAAGTGCATTCCACTCATAAGTTTGACCCGCAACATTAAATTTATATCCTTCAATCTTAGCTTCTCCGCCATCCAGTTCTAGATACTCAAAATCCCAGCGTCTCTTAAAGGCAGTATCCATTGGGAAAACACCTTGGTCAGCACTATTCATTGTAGCCCAAATATATAGATTGTCAGGCAAAATTAATGTAGCCACTTGGTCTTCAGAGACATTTAGTTCTTTTGCAAGATACTGTTTTAAATCTTCAGAAGTACGGATTGGATACTCACTTACACCATCTTTTCGATCTAACAGTTGGAAAAGATCACCGAAGACTGCTGAAACCTTAGCACGGTTAATCTCCTCGATTAGTAAGAGGTAAGGCTTGGGATTATCTGTTTGAGCACTCTTAAGAGCTTCTACATAAATACGAATGAATGGTCCAGGCACATACTGATAGGAAATCTCCTCTTTTCCTTCCTCGTTAATTACAGGAACTGGCTTATAAGTACCAACAAATTGAGAAAAGGCATAATCTGGATGAAAGGTCACACGTTCATAGTCTTCTTTGACATCAATCAATAATTTAGACATTTCTTCATCTAGAGTATGACTTTTACCAGTACCAGGCGCTCCAAAAAGAATGCGATTTAGTGGCTTATCTGAATATACTGGCTCAGTCTCATATTTTAATGAATCTAAAATATGAGTTGTTTTTTCAATTTCAACTTTAGTAGGAGCTTTCTTAGTTGCTACTTCAAAATATTTATCTAGTCTGTTTCTATAGCTAGTAAGTAAAGAAACGTCTGAAGCTGAGGTTAAAATACCTTTTTTATTCTGCAAGTACTGGTTGAGTCCTTCATTAAGTATTGAACCAAGGATCCTTAATGACCCCTTAGCTTCTACATCACTTGTGATATCTACTTCAGTCTCTCCATCAATTAACAAATCATAGATTGCCATGTTATTGAAGTGTACATCATCTCCTTTATTTACTAATTTATAAATCGATTTCTCAGAGATTAGAGTTAAGAAGTTAATTAATTTTTCTTCGGCAACACTTGAGTAACTAACATCATATCCTAGCCATTTTAAAAGAACTCGATTTAGAATTGATAAATCATCAGCAAAAATTAGGGTAAGATAGTCAAAATTCGAGGTAAAAGAAATTTTCTTTTCAAACCTACTACCACCTGTTCGTTCTGCACTAAAAGATTTTTCTGAATCAACAAAAGTAAATCTTGCTAGTTCATAACACAATTCAAAAGTAACAATCAGCGCTTCAATTTGAGAGGTTAGTAAGGGATTGTTATCTAGGGTATTACTGAAGTTTGAACTATCAGTACGTTCATCACTAAATATATCTTTTACTTGATTAAATACTTTACTATAAACCGTGGGTTTTAAAGTAATCCCTTTCCCATCTGCATTGGAAGAATACTCAATCTCATACTTGTTGTCTGATGTCTGCCATAGTAACAATAAAAGAGCCACCGCAGACTTAACTTTAGGCATCGAAGATTTAATACCTAATTTCAAATCAATCGGTTCATAGTGTTTCAGATTATCCACCTTAACCATTTTCAATCTCCATATCTTTTTTAATTAATTCTGCAATTGCATTTGCTAATTTTGGAGGAACTGCATTCCCCACCTGTTTCATTTGTGATGTCTTAGTACCATAAAAAATAAAATCATCTGGAAAAGACTGCAATCTTGCGGCTTCACGCACAGTGATAGCTCTATGCAAAAATGGATGTGTAAATTTCCCTGAGGAAGGGGTATCAAAACGAGTAGTAATTGTAACTGACTGTTCTGATTTAACCATACGTTCCCAAGTCCCACTATAAATAGATTTAGTCAGATGCTCTTTTGGTAAAGACTCTTTACCTGAATTTTCAGGTATCATCCTCAGACGCTCCAAAGCGATTTCAGAGTGATTTGTCGCTTTATGGTTATAAAGTCTAGATGACTGGGAACGCATTTCTTCTTGATATTTAGTTAGAGAATCTGATATATAAGTCTGTTCTTCATCTCCCTCACCAGAATTTAAAAATGCTAAATCACTAATTGCATCCCAAATAGTAACCGTATCAACTTGTTTCAGCTTGAAATCTACTGCATTATCACCTTTTTTACCGATAATAATAGCTCTTCTACGTTTCTGTGGTACTCCAAGCGTACTAGCATCTACAATATCCATGGAAAGACAGTAACCTAAATTCTCAAATAGTTCAACTAACTCTTTTCTGAAATAGCCTTTTTCTGCAGTCAGGAGATTAGGAACATTTTCCATAACAAAGTAGTCAGGAGATACCAACTCCACAACCTTTACAAAATACTTAAATAAGAAATTGCGTTCATCATTAATTGTTTTTCTACTTCCTTTCTGGGAGTACCCTTGACAAGGTGGACCACCAATGATAACTTTAATTTTTCCTTTTAGTGATCCAAACTCTTTTTCTAGGTCGAGCGAGGTTATATCACCTACAATCATATTAGTGGTAGGATGATTCTTTTTATAAGCTTCAGCAATACTTTCGTCAAACTCATTTGCAACAAGCGTATTAAAACCAACTTGCTCAAAACCAAGTGACATACCACCTACACCAGCAAAAAGATCCAGCACATTGTTATTCATTATCCAAATCCTCTATTCTTTGAGTAGCAATATTAAAATATCCCTCTTCAAGCTCAATACCAATAAAATCTCTTTCCAAGCTTTTCGATACCACTCCTGTTGTACCGCTTCCCATAAATGGGTCAACAATTAAGTCACCTTTATTTGATAACAGCTCAACAAAATGACTAATGAGTTGAACAGGTTTTTGAGTAGGGTGTTTCCCGAAGGCTTTTTCATTCTTTGTAACGAGAGAAGTTTCAATAAAATCATGATATAACTTACCTTCATTATTGAAAGTACCAGTTCTAGTTTTATAAGTGAAATAGAGCCAAGCCTCTGTGGAATTCACAAAATGAAGATTCATATTTCTTGGCATTGGGTTAGTCTTATGCCAAATGCCAGTTGTTTTATAATAAAAACCATGTTTTTCTGCTATCTGAATCAAGGTTTCTAATTTAATAAGTGACATGAACATAATCATACTAGCCCCTTTTTTAGAAACCCTAGCGGACTCTTCAAAGAAGTTATCCATTGACATCAACCACTCTTCATAATCCAAATCATCCCAACCTGCTGCACCAAAGAAATTGTCTCTCATTTTATGTAGATTGGTATCACGATTTTTCATGAACATTCCCAAATTATACGGTGGATCAGTTAAAATCAAGTCAACTGTATCTGACTTAATCTGTTTCAAAAAGGTAGCACAATCGCCATTATACAACTTAATTTTTGCCATACTAATCACCACTCTCAATTAACTCTGATACATCACAACACAAATAGGTCGATATTTTTAGCAAGGTATCAGTAGTTACACTCTGATTCTTAACTAATTTTGAATAAGTACTTGAACCAAGCTTTACAGCTTCTCTCAACTCAGTTCTGGAAATATTTTTCTCTTTTAATTTTTCCCATAAAGGGTTATAACTAATATTCATCTTCACTCCAACAATAATATTCTTATAAATTATATCACATAAGTACCTAAAACGGTACATACAGCTCCTCTATTGTCAAATTAAATAATTTTTGATCAACTATTGTTGTTTAATAAAACAACAGGAGTGGTATACCATGTTTTCAGAAATAAGTCTAAGTAAAAGAAGAATTGAGAAAGATTTATCTCAGGTAAAAATTGCAGAAATACTTAACATAAATAAATCTTCCTACAGTAGTTGGAAATCTGGACGTGCCAATCCCAATCAAAAAAATCTAGAAGAACTTGCTAAAATCTTAGATGACGATGTAACCAACTTCGAGTCAGAGTACAACATCGTTAATAACTTTCTTCAGCTTACTACTGCTAACCAACAAAAAGCTGAAGACTATGTTGAAGAGCTACTGCAACCTCAATAATCCGATAAGGTCATCTAACTCTTCCTTGTACCAGTTCTATCAGAAGTTGCTCTTTCTGCTGGTCTAGGTGAAACACTCTTTGATGAGTACGAAACCGAAACAGTCTATTCTGATGTTAAGCATTATGGTTATGATATTGCTGCTTGGATTGAAGAAAATCTATAGAGATAGTCTATAAGAGTGGCGAGGTTGCTTTGATTCGCGCCGATGGCTTTGACTATGATGGTGAGGTGAGGTTTATGCCCTCTCATGGAATGAATCTATCTACATCCAGCAACTCTATCGTGAAGAAGCAGGTTTTCGTATGGTTTCTTTGAACGATGATTACCCTGATAAATTTATTCCTTATGAAGATGAACCACTCATTGTTAGTCTTGTTATTAGTCATTTTATGCCTGTAGTAGGAAGTTAACATGCGTTTAAAAGAATTTTAGATCTAGGGACTTATGACCTTGATCTGGAAGCTTGTGTTAACATTGCTACTCACCCTACAATAAACTGTCACACGGTGTTTAATATTAACTTCGTCAGTAAACTCTCTTTTTACGGGATTGATTTTAACTGTGCATTCATTTGCCAAAAGCCTATTGAGAAAAACGTACCCCTATGTGTATCTCGTAATAGATTTTGTTTCCAAAGACTATTATTCCAACATATTCAAGTCGAGTTTTTACTTTTATACTTACCCCCTTAAATCATAACCACCCGTCTAACGGATGGTTTTCACCAGGGCTATAAGCCCAAATTACCAGCCAGCGCATAAAGACGCTGGCTTTCACTTTGTTCAAGCCTTATTGCTTTTGACTCGTCACTTGTCTCTCAAAGAGACTTTTGTGCCATGGTTTTCTCCTTTTGCTTTACAATTGGCTTGAACACCTTTATTGTATCGCGTTTGGAGTTTTTTTGGTATAACCTTCGACGCGCACTCGCATAGCGGGTGGTTTAATTGTCTCGCACTTAACGGAGCGTGACGGACTAATAGTCGCATAATG
>NZ_JAPVZK010000013.1:0-57388 GCF_041432345.1 Streptococcus sp. 27098_8_103 | reverse complement strand
ATATATTTGTATAAATAAAATAACCTATTACTTGATTATATTTTTAGAAAGAGTTATAATGAATCTAAATAAAGTTCCAAAAAAGGGGTTTCAAATATGAATAAAAAGAAAATGATTTTGACTAGCTTGGCTAGTGTGGCTGTATTGGGAGCAGCATTTGCGGCATCTCAACCATCAGTCGTAAAAGCTGCAGAGGATAATGCAACTACTGCTTCAGCTCAACCAGCTGGCACAACAGATACATCAGCAACTAATTCAAATAGCACAACTAACCCTGCTGGAAATTCTGAGACAACAGAGCAACCAGCGGCTACTCAGCCAGCAGAAACTGGAGCTACTGACACTTCTAAATCAGAAGTTACAAGTCCAGAAATTAAAAAAGCTGAAGATGAAGCTAAAAAAGCTGAAGAAAAAGTTACTGAAGCTCAAGCTAAAGTAGATACAACTACTACTGTAGCTAACGAAGCTGATACAAAACTTGAAACTGAGAAAAAAGAAGCTACTGAAGCTGAAGCTGCAAAAACTAAAGCTGAAGAAGCTAAAAAAACTGCTGACGATGAATTAGCTGCAGCAAAAACAAAAGCAGCAGAAGCAGATGCTAAAGCAAAAGAAGAAGCTAAAAAAGAAGAAGACGCTAAGAAAGAAGAAGCTGATTCTAAAGATGCTCTATCAAAAGCTTTAGATCAATTAGAAAAAGATATCGATGCTGATGCTAAGATTACGAATAAAGAAGAAGCTAAAAAAGCATTAGGTAAAGCAGAACTATTAGCAGCTGTAGAATCTGGTGATTTGAAAGCTGGTGATATTCTTAAAGAATTAGCAGATGATGATAAAAAAGCTGAAGCTAATAAAGAAACAGAGAAAAAATTAAGAAATAAAGACCAAGCTGCTACTGCTGATGCTGGAGCTTCTCCAGTAACAGAAGGAAAAACATCAGCTCTTCCAGAAGATTTAAAAGCTAAAATCGATGAAGCTGAAAAAGCTGATGCTGCTCGTCCTGCATCAGAAAAAGCTCAAGATAAAGCTGATGATTTAGGTGAAAGCGTAGATGCTCTTAAAAAAGATGCTGACGCATTAAAAGCTGAAGAAGATAAAAAAGCTGAAACTCTTAAAAAACAAGAAGATACATTAAAAGAAGCTAAAGAAGCTCTTAAATCTGCTAAAGATAATGGATTTGGTGAAGATATCACATCACCACTAGAAAAAGCTGTAACTGCGATTACAAAAGAGCGCGATGCTGCACAAAATGCATTTGATGAAGCTGCATCAAATACTCAAGCTGTTGCTGAAGAATTAAACAAACTGACTGATGAGTATAACAAAGCTCTTGATGAAGTAAAAGCTGCTAAAGAAAAAGAAGCTAACGAACCAGCTAAACCAGCTGAAGAAGAACCAGCTAAACCAGCTGAAGAAGAACCAGCTAAACCAGCTGAAAAAACAGAAGCTGAAAAAGCTGCTGAAGCTAAAAAAGAAGCTGATGCTAAAGTTGCTGAATTGCAGAAAAAAGCAGACGAAGCTAAAACAAAAGTAGACGAAGCTACAGCTAAAGCTACAAAAGAAGCTGAAGATGTAACAGCTGCTGAAGCTGCAAAAACTACAGCAGACAAAGCTAAATCTGACGCAGAAGCTGAATTAGCTAAAGCTAAAGAAGAAGCTGAAAAAGCAAAAGCTAAAGTTGAAGAACTTAAAAAAGAAGAAAAAGATAACTTAGAAGCTCTTAAAGCTGCTTTAGATCAACTTGAAAAAGAAATTGATGCTGATGCTAAAATTACAAATAAAGACGAAGCTAAAGCTGCAATCGGTAAAGATGCTTTATTAAAAGCTATCGAAGATGGTGTCATCACTGCTACACAAGCTGCTAAAGAATTAGAAGATCAAAATACAACTGCTGAAGCAACTAAAGATCAAGACCCTCAAGCAGACGAAATCGGTGCTACAAAACAAGAAGGTAAAGCTCTTTCTGAGCTTCCAGCTGCTGATAAAGAAAAATTAGATGCAGCTTATAACAAAGAAGCTTCTAAACCAATCGTAAAAAAACTTCAAGACATCGCTGATGATTTAGCTGAAAAGATTGAAAAATTAACTAAAGTAGCTGACAAAGATAAAGCTGATGCTACTGAAAAAGCAAAAGCAGTAGAAGAAAAAAATGCGGCATTAGATAAACAAAAAGAAACTTTAGAAAAAGCTAAAACTGCACTTGCAACAGCTAAGAAAAACAATGCTGAACAATCTATCCAAGATGGATTACAAGATGCTGTAACTAGATTAGAAGCTGCTGTTGCTTCTGCTAAAACTGCTGCAGATGAAGCTCAAGCTAAATTCGACGAAGTTAACGAAGTAGTGAAAGCTTACAAAGATGCAATCGATGAACTAACTGATGATTACAACGCAACTTTAGGTTATATCGAAAACTTAAAAGAAGTTCCTAAAGGTGAAGCACCAAAAGACTTCGCAGGTGGAGTAAATGATGATGAAGCAACTACTGAGCCTGCTAAGGAAGCGGATGAGGTTCCAACGGTTCCTAATGCTCCAGAATTCAATGGTGGGGTAAATCCTGCTGACGCTCCTACAGCTGAAGAAAAACCTGAATTCACAGGTGGAGTAAACGATGAAGAAGCGCCTACAACACCAGCAACTCCAGAGTTCAATAGTGGTGTAAATGATGATAATGCTCCTACTCAACCTAATAATCCTGAATTCAACGGAGGAGTAAATGATACAACACCTCCTACTGAACCTAATAAACCAGAGGGAGAAGCTCCAAAACCATCTAAACCTGAAACTTCAAACGGAGATGCACTTGTACAACCAGAACTTCCAGAATTCAATGGTGGAGTGAATGATACAACACCTCCAACTCCTGCAAAACCTGAAGGAGAAACTCCAAAACCAACTAAACCAGAAGCTTCAAACGGAGATGCACTTGTACAACCAGAACTTCCAGCATTCAAAGGCGGAGTTAACGCTGTTGAAGCTGCTGTTAATGAAGTTCCAGAGTTTGGTGTTAATAACCCTGAAATCAAAAAAATCTTAGACGAAATCTCTAAAGTAAAAGAGCAAATCAAAGACAGCGAAGAAAATGAAGGTGTTGAAGATTATTATAAAGATGGATTAAAAGATCGTCTAGCTGATTTAGAAGATGCCTTAAATACTTTAATTAATAATAAAGCTGAGGTTCTATCTGGAAGTAATGATACAGAAGACTTAAAAGTCACACGCTATGTTGATATTGCTACTAACACTGATATTTTGAATGCTGAAGAAGGTCATTTCAAAGGTAAATCAATTGCAGGTTATACTTTTGTGAAATCTGAAGAAAAAGATGGTATTATTACTAACTATTACAAAAAAGTAACTAATCACTATTCTACTCCAAATTCAGATCCAAGACTAACACCAACTCCTGGAAATCCTGTTCCAAATGAATCACAAGCTCCAACACCAGCTACTCCAGCAGCTGAAGCTCCAACACCAGCTCCGGCTACACCAACAGCTGAGACACCATCAACTCCTGCGGTTGCACCAACTGTAGCAGGTACTAGCAAAGATAATACATATCAAGCTCCAGCTGCGAAAGCAGAAGATAAGAAAGAACTTCCTAATACTGGTGGTAAAGATAATGTTGCAGTTGCATCATTAGGATTCCTTGGATTGCTCCTAGGTGCCCTTCCATTTGTGAAACGCAAAAACTAATTAGTTGAAGATATAAAAGAGAAGGATTTATGACCTTCTCTTTTTGTGATATGGGCTATAGTGAGAGTTCTGTTGAAAAGAAGAAAAAAGTGAACAAAACGATGTTTTAGTCTTGTTCACTTTTATGTTGTTCTATAAACTTAGTCTCTATAATATTTGTAGTGGGTAAATCCCCATGGATATTATGGAGCCTATTTTGTTGTAGAAAAAAAGTTCCATAATATCCATAATGAAAAGCGACAAAACAACTCATTAGAAAGATTCATATGGAACAATTACATTTTATCACAAAATTACTCGATATCAAAGACCCTAATATCCAAATTATGGATGTTCTTAATAGGGATACTCACAAAGGAATCATTGCTAAACTGGATTATGAGGCTCCACTTTGTCCTGATTGCGGAAGTCAAATGAAGAAATATGACTTTCAAAAACCGTCTAAGATTTCTTACCTTGAAACGACTGGTATGTCTACTAGAATTCTACTTAAAAAGCGTCGTTTCAAGTGCTATCAGTGCTTGAAAATGATGGTCGCTGAGACTCCTCTAGTAAAGAAAAATCATCAAATTTCTCGTGTCGTAAACCCAAAGAAGCTCTTGTAGTCTAGCAGTTGGTCTGCTTGACTGATGGTTCGCTCAGGTTGCTGGGTAAAGGGTTTGTTCCCGAAAAACTCCAACCATGGCTTACGAACCTCGTCTTTGCTGGTTTCTCTGTATTTTTTTAATCTTATTTACAATGGTCTTTCAATAGTTCTTCAAACTCAGCGACCGTCATGCCTAATTGCTGGCTGGCAACCTCAGCGGTTAAAAGATGCTGGCGAACGAGATTTACTAATCCTTTTTTCAGTCCTTTTTCTTCAGCTTGTTCCAAGGCATAGTTCTGTGCTAACAAGGCTTGTTCTTCTCTCATACGTAGTTGACTAAACATTTTCCTGTCCTCCTCAGACCAGCTCTTATAGTCCAGCAGTTGATCTGCCTGGCTGATGGCTCGCTCGGGTTGTTGAGTAAAGGGTTTATTCCCGAAAAACTCCAACCACGGTTTGCGAACGCTATCTTTGCTGGTTTCTCTGTATTTTTTTAATTCCAAGAACGCCATCTTGACTAGATGGTTTTCTTGACCGTTATTTGTGATGGTTAAGACCTCACCTGTCGCGTCCTCTCGCATGCTAAAGCTATGAAAAGCTTGATCATCATGGAAGTAGTTACTATCTACAATAGCGATTGCGTATACCGGTGCAATATGTTTGTAGCTCTGGTGAGTATTGCCCTCTTGCTGGCGAATTTTTTCTAGATTTTGATTGACCTGACTGCACAAGTAAGCCCACAGGCGATTGATGAAAAAATTCTGATGATGCACCTGAATCTCAATGATAACTTGGGTGCCATTGTCCAACTCCGCTAAGACGTCTATACTTGTATAGAAATCTTGTACTGAATAGGGCAGAGAAGGCAAGACGTGAATGTTACTTCCCTCTAAAATAGTCACATTTTTGGCTGGTAAATCCAGCATATCACGAATAAATTGACAAGTGATTTCTGGATTGCTAAAGATTTTCTTAGCAACTAAGTCATTGGTTGGGCTGATGCCCGGATGTCTGAGAATCATCCATTTCCTCCTTTTATTATACCATAGTTTTAAATCTAATTTTGCTAGATTCTCTGGCTCTATCTATTTATTCGGAAAAAGGATGAAAAATACTCGGTTTGGCTCTTCTCGATGGTATTTTTTGGTGCTTTCCTTTATAATGGGTGTATGGATAAGAAAAAATTATTATTGATTGATGGGTCTTCTGTTGCTTTTCGGGCGTTTTTTGCGCTCTATCAGCAGTTAGACCGTTTTAAGAACGCGGCTGGTTTGCATACCAATGCGATTTATGGCTTTCAGTTGATGTTGAGCCATTTGTTAGAGAGGGTTGAGCCTAGTCATATTTTGGTGGCTTTTGATGCGGGAAAGACGACCTTCCGTACAGAGATGTATGCGGACTATAAGGGTGGTCGGGCTAAGACTCCTGATGAGTTTCGTGAGCAATTTCCCTTTATTCGTGAGTTGCTGGATCATATGGGGATTCGTCACTATGAGTTGGCTCAGTATGAGGCGGATGACATCATTGGAACACTAGATAAATTAGCTGAGCAAGATGGTTTTGATATTACCATTGTCAGTGGGGACAAGGATTTGATTCAGCTGACGGATGAGCATACGGTGGTTGAGATTTCCAAAAAAGGTGTGGCTGAGTTTGAGGCCTTTACGCCAGACTATCTCATGGAAAAGATGGGCATTACACCGACTCAGTTTATCGATCTCAAGGCGCTCATGGGTGATAAGTCGGATAATATCCCTGGAGTAACCAAAATCGGTGAAAAGACGGGTATCAAGCTCTTGCTGGAGCATGGCTCACTCGAGGGAATTTATGAAAATATCGATGGGATGAAGGCTTCTAAGATGAAGGAAAATCTCATCAATGATAGGGAACAGGCCTTTTTGTCTAAAACACTGGCGACCATTGATACCAGGGCACCGATTGAGATTGGTTTGGAGGATTTAGTCTATAGTGGTCCAGATGTGGAAAATCTCGGGAAATTCTACGATGAGATGGGTTTCAAACAGCTCAAGCAGGCTTTAAATGTGTCGTCAGCTGATGTTGCTGAGAGTTTGGACTTTACTATCGTTGACCAAGTCAGTCAAGATATGCTGAGTGAAGAGTCTATCTTCCATTTTGAGCTTTTTGGTGAGAATTACCATACGGATGATTTGGTTGGTTTTGCCTGGTCTCGTGGGGATAAGCTTTATGCTACAGACAAGCTTGAACTTTTGCAAGAGCCGATTTTCAAGGACTTTTTAGAAAAAACACCTCTGAGGGTGTATGACTTTAAGAAGGCTAAAGTTCTCTTGCATCGTTTTGGTGTGGATTTGCAGGCGCCTGCTTTTGATAGCCGTTTGGCTAAATACCTCCTTTCGACTGTGGAGGACAATGAAATTGCGACCATCGCGAGTCTTTATGGTCAGACTTATTTGGTTGATGATGAAACTTTCTACGGTAAGGGTGTCAAGAGAGCCATTCCTGCACGTGAGAAATTCTTGGAGCATTTAGCTCGTAAGCTTGCAGTTTTGGTCGAAACAGAGCCTATTTTGCTTGAAAAACTCAGTGAAAATGGGCAATTAGAGCTTCTTTATGATATGGAGCAACCTCTGGCTTTTGTCCTTGCCAAGATGGAAATTGCTGGGATTACGGTCAAGAAAGAGACCTTGCTTGAGATGCAGGCTGAAAATGAGCTTGTCATTGAAAAACTCACTCAGGAGATTTATGAACTGGCTGGTGAGGAGTTTAATATCAATTCGCCTAAGCAGTTGGGAGTGCTTCTCTTTGAAAAATTGGGACTTCCTCTAGAATACACTAAGAAAACTAAGACTGGATACTCGACAGCGGTGGATGTGTTGGAGCGCCTGGCTCCTATTGCTCCGATTGTTAAGAAAATCCTAGACTATCGTCAGATTGCTAAGATTCAATCCACTTATGTGATTGGCTTGCAGGACTGGATTTTGGCTGATGGCAAGATTCATACTCGTTATGTGCAGGATTTGACCCAGACTGGGCGTCTGTCTAGTGTGGATCCAAACTTGCAAAATATCCCTGTGCGTTTGGAACAGGGGCGTCTCATTCGTAAGGCCTTTGTGCCTGAGTGGGAGGATAGTGTCCTTCTCAGCTCCGACTATTCACAGATTGAATTGCGCGTTTTGGCGCATATTTCCAAGGATGAACACTTGATTAAGGCTTTCCAAGAAGGGGCAGATATCCATACTTCGACAGCCATGCGGGTCTTTGGCATTGAGCGTCCTGAGGATGTGACTGCAAACGACCGTCGCAATGCCAAGGCTGTCAACTTTGGAGTGGTTTATGGGATTTCAGACTTTGGTTTGTCTAATAATTTGGGAATTAGCCGTAAGGAAGCCAAAGCCTACATCGACACCTACTTTGAACGCTTCCCGGGTATTAAAAACTACATGGATGAAGTGGTGCGTGAGGCGCGTGATAAGGGCTATGTGGAGACCCTCTTCAAGCGTCGTCGTGAGTTGCCAGATATCAATTCGCGCAACTTCAATATTCGTGGTTTTGCGGAGCGGACAGCTATCAACTCTCCTATACAGGGTTCGGCGGCAGATATTCTCAAGATTGCCATGATTCAGCTGGATAAAGCCTTGGTTGTAGGTGGTTATCAGACTAAGATGCTGTTACAAGTGCACGATGAAATCGTTCTTGAAGTTCCTAAATCTGAATTGGCAGAGATGAAAAAATTGGTCAAACAAACCATGGAAGAAGCCATTCAACTCAGTGTTCCCCTCATCGCAGATGAAAATGAAGGGGCAACCTGGTACGAGGCTAAATAAAAAGGGGGCTAGTCCTCCTTTTTTGTAGTAGAATTATGCAAGCCTTTTCAAAATATGCTATACTGATGAAAAAGGAGGATTTCTATGAGTCAAGAATTTATCAATCCAAGTGATGGTGTGATTCGTCAGTATCTCGCAACGAGTAAAACCCTTGCTGTGGTGGGCTTGTCTGACCGTGAGGAAACAACGAGCAATCGAGTGACCAAGGAAATGCAGGCTCGGGGTTATAAAATCATTCCAGTCAATCCCAAGGTGGCAGGTGGCGAAATCTTGGGTGAAAAGGCTTATGCTAGTCTAGCTGAGATTCCTTTTCCTGTAGATATTGTCAATGTTTACCGTCGCAGCGAGTTTCTGCCTGATGTGGCGCGTGATTTTCTCAAAGCTGATGCCAAGATTTTTTGGGCACAGCTAGGACTTGAAAGTCTAGAAGCGGAAGAAATCTTGCGTGCTGGTGGATGTGATGATATCGTGATGAATCGTTGCATCAAGAGAGAACATACACGCTTGATTGAGGAAGCATAAGAAAAAGGTAGCTGATGGGCTACCTTTTGTGTTATACTCAATGAAAATCAAAGAGCAAACTAGGAAACTAGCCGCAGATTGCTCAAAAAACTGTTTTGAGGTTGCAGATAGAACTGACGAAGTCAGCTCAAAACACTGTTTTGAGGTTGTAGATAAGACTGACGAAGTCAGTCACATACCTACGGCAAGGCGACGTTGACGTGGTTTGGAGAGATTTTCGAAGAGTTTAGAAAATACCGATAAGGGTCTGCATACCAAGACTAGTGAGGATGATGGCAATCCAGCAGATGGCTCCGAGAAGAATGGATTTTCCACTGGATTTGACCATAGCGACCAGATTGGTTTTGAGACCGATAGCACTCATGGCCATGACAATAAGGAATTTAGAGAGTTGTTTGAGAGGGGTAAAGAAACTACTGGACACACCTAGAGAGGTGAGTAGTGTAGTGAGGAGAGAGGCAAGGATAAAGTAAAGGATAAAAAGTGGGAAGACTTTTTTCAGTTGTAGGCTTTGCTTGTTTTCTTGTTGGCGACTTTGCCAGTAGGATAGAAAGAGCGTGATAGGGATAATGGCCAAAGTACGTGTGAGTTTAACAATGGTTGCAGACTCGAGGGTATTGGTCTGGTAGAGACTATCCCAGGCGCTAGCTGTGGCGGTTACAGAGGAAGTATCATTGACTGCAGTTCCTGCAAAGAGGGCGAAGCCGTCATTGGATAGATGAAGCCAGGTGCCGAGGGTTGGAAAGATGAGCGCAGCCAAGACATTGAAGAAAAAGATAACGGAGATGGCTTGGGCTACTTCCTTTTCCTTAGCATGGATAACGGGCGCTGTTGCCGCAATGGCAGAGCCCCCACAGATAGAAGAACCTACTCCAATCAAGGTAGCCAGTTTTGTGTCCAGTGCAAAGAAGCGCTGGAAAAGATAGGCAACAATCAAGGCTATTGAAATGGTGGACAGGATGACAGGGAGTGAAGATTGCCCAACTGCGAAGACTTGCGAGATATTGAGACCAAAACCAAGCAAGATAACGGCATACTGGAGCAATTTTTTAGAACTAAAGGTCAACCCAGCATCCAGTTGTTTATAGGACGAGAGAAAGGGATGTAGGAGCATGCCTATGAAAATGGCAAAAACGGGCGCGCCAATAACAGGGAAGAATCCTCCTAAGTACCAAGATAGAATGGAAATGAGAAGGCAGGCCAAGATGCCTGCTCCATTTTTTGATAGAAATGACATAAAAACCTCCAAATAGAATCTGTTACCATTATAGACCTGTAGAGAGGAAAAGTAAAATAGAAAGTGGAGCTAACAATTATTTGACAAGTAGTGCTAATTATGTAATAATAATCCTACAAGAACTGTAACGAAGTCTTGGCAAAAACAAAAATACCAGAGCTCCACCTCTGGTATTTCTTTTTGTCCAGTTACATTAAAACTAAACTCAGGTTATATTTTTTTGTCGCGCTTATCTAACCACTTTCTGACTATCCACTCAGAAATGACATTACCGGTAATAGTAATCAGTAATGGTGCTAGAATAACTGTAACGAAGATTAGCAAAAACTCACCTCCAAACTAAGTTCGTTAGTGGAGTTGCGACAAATCCATTTTAACATACTTCAATTTGTCATGCTAGCGTTATTCTATCATGTATTTTTGCGGTCGGGGGGCTTTTGTAGTATAATAGAGATACGTTTTGAAAGTAGGAGGTATCTATGGACTTAACTAAGCGCTTTAATAAACAGTTAGATAAGATTCAAGTTTCGTTGATTCGTCAATTTGACCAGGCTATTTCGGAGATTCCTGGGGTCTTGCGTTTGACCTTGGGGGAGCCTGATTTTACAACGCCAGATCATATCAAGGAGGCGGCCAAGCGAGCGATTGATCAGAACCAATCCTACTATACAGGGATGAGTGGTCTGCTGACTCTACGTAAGGCGGCCAGTGACTTTGTTAAGGAAAAGTACCAACTGGACTATGATCCTGAAAATGAAATCTTGGTTACAATTGGGGCGACAGAGGCTTTATCTGCTACTTTGACGGCTATTTTGGAAGAGGGAGACAAGGTACTTTTGCCAGCTCCTGCCTATCCAGGTTATGAACCGATTGTCAATCTAGTTGGGGCAGAGATTGTCGAGATTGACACAACTGAAAATGGTTTTGTCTTGACTCCTGAAATGTTGGAGAAGGCCATTTTGGAGCAGGGTGACAAGCTCAAGGCGGTTATTCTCAACTATCCAGCCAATCCGACAGGAATTACCTACAGTCGGGAACAATTGGAGGCCTTGGCAGCTGTTTTACGCAAGTATGAGATTTTTGTTGTCTGTGATGAGGTTTACTCAGAATTGACCTACACAGGCGAAGCCCATGTGTCTCTGGGAACCATGTTGAGAGATCAGGCTATTATTATCAATGGTCTATCTAAATCACATGCCATGACCGGTTGGCGTTTGGGACTGATTTTCGCTCCTGCAGCCTTCACAGCTCAGTTGATTAAGAGTCACCAGTACTTGGTCACTGCTGCAAATACCATGGCTCAACATGCTGCGGTGGCAGCCTTGACGGCTGGTAAAAATGATGCGGAACCTATGAAGAAGGAATACATCCAGCGTCGGGACTATATTATCGAGAAAATGACTGCTCTTGGTTTTGAGATTATCAAACCAGACGGTGCCTTCTATATCTTTGCTAAGATTCCAGCGGGCTACAATCAAGATTCCTTTGCTTTTCTGAAGGATTTTGCTCAGAAGCAGGCCGTTGCCTTTATCCCTGGAGCTGCCTTTGGGCGTTACGGAGAAGGCTATGTGCGTCTGTCTTATGCAGCCAGTATGGAGACGATCAAAGAAGCCATGAAACGACTTGAGGAGTATATGAGAGAAGCATGATTCAGTCTATCACGAGTCAAGGCTTGGTGCTCTACAATCGCAATTTTCGTGAGGATGATAAGCTCGTCAAAATCTTTACAGAGCAGGCTGGTAAGCGGATGTTTTTCGTCAAACATGCTGGGCAGTCTAAGCTGGCGCCGGTTATTCAGCCCTTGGTGCTGGCACGATTTCTCTTACGAATCAATGATGACGGGCTCAGTTACATTGAGGACTATCATGAGGTGATGACTTTTCCCAAGATTAATAGTGACCTCTTTGTCATGGCCTATGCGACCTATGTGGCAGCTCTTGCAGATGCTAGTTTGCAGGACAATCAGCAGGATGCTCCCTTGTTTGCTTTTTTGCAAAAGACTTTGGAGTTGATGGAAGCTGGCTTGGATTATCAGGTTTTGACTAATATTTTTGAAATTCAAATCTTGACTCGATTTGGGATCAGCCTCAATTTTAATGAGTGTGTCTTTTGCCATCGGATCGGTCAGGCTTTTGACTTTTCTTTCAAATATGGAGCCTGCCTCTGTCCAGAGCATTATCATGAGGATGAGAGACGTTGTCATCTCAATCCCAATATCCCTTATTTGCTCAATCAGTTTCAAGCCATTGATTTTGAGACCTTGGAGACCATTTCGCTCAATCCTGAAATCAAGCAAGAGCTACGCCAATTTATGGATCAACTCTACGAAGAGTACGTTGGGATTCACCTAAAATCAAAGAAATTTATTGATTCCCTAGCAGACTGGGGTCAATTACTAAAAGAGGAAAACAAATGAAAAAAATCGCAGTAGATGCAATGGGGGGCGATTATGCACCTCAGGCCATCGTTGAGGGGGTCAATCAAGCCCTGGCTGACTTTTCAGATATTGAGGTTCAACTCTATGGAGATGAAGCTAAAATCAAGCAATATCTGACAGCGACAGAGCGCGTCAGCATTATCCATACGGATGAAAAGATTGATTCAGACGATGAACCTACGAGAGCTATTCGGAAGAAGAAAAATGCCAGTATGGTATTGGCAGCCAAGGCTGTCAAAGAGGGTGAAGCAGACGCTGTCCTCTCGGCTGGGAATACAGGTGCTTTGTTGGCGGCTGGATTCTTCATCGTGGGTCGTATCAAGAATATCGACCGTCCTGGGCTTATGTCGACCTTGCCGACTGTAGATGGGAAGGGTTTTGACATGCTGGACCTCGGTGCCAATGCGGAGAATACAGCCCAGCACCTCCATCAATACGCTATTCTGGGTTCCTTCTATGCTAAAAATGTTCGTGGCATTGCGCAACCTCGTGTTGGCTTGCTTAACAATGGAACAGAGAGTAGCAAGGGTGACCCGCTTCGTAAGGAAACTTACGAATTACTAGCAGCTGATGAAAGTTTGAACTTTATCGGAAATGTGGAAGCGCGTGATTTGATGAATGGCGTTGCGGATGTTGTTGTGGCAGATGGTTTCACGGGAAACGCTGTGCTCAAATCCATTGAAGGGACAGCCATGGGAATTATGGGCTTGCTCAAGACAGCTATTACAGGTGGTGGTCTTCGAGCGAAATTAGGCGCCCTCCTTCTCAAGGACAGCCTCAGAGGTTTGAAAAAACAGCTTAACTATTCTGATGTTGGTGGAGCGGTCTTGTTTGGTGTCAAGGCACCTGTTATCAAGACTCATGGCTCAAGCGATGCCAAGGCTGTTTATAGTACAATTCGCCAGATTCGTACCATGCTAGAAACAGACGTAGTTGCCCAGACTGCGCGTCAATTTTCAGGAGAATAAAAGAGATGACAGAAAAAGAAATTTTTGACCGTATTGTGACTATTATCCAAGAGCGACAGGGAGAGGACTTTGTCGTGACAGAATCCTTGAGTCTGAAAGACGATTTGGATGCTGATTCAGTCGACTTGATGGAGTTTATCTTGACACTGGAAGATGAATTTAGCATCGAAATCAGTGATGAGGAAATTGACCAACTCCAAAATGTAGGAGATGTGGTTAAGATCATTCAAGCAAAATAAAGATAAGAAGTTCCAAGGCATTTGCTTTGGAATTTTTCTTTGGTTCAAGTGACCGTTTAGGAACAGATTTAGTCTTTCTAGGGACAGTAGAAATCTGAGGAGACATAAGGGATATAATAGAGTCAGAAAAAATCAATCTCCAAAAAGGAGAAAAAAGAAAGGATTTTCACGATGAAAAAATATCTTTATTCTAGTTTGTTAGTTCTTGCAGGAGGCGTTCTCCTAGCAAATACTACGGTAGCCTATGCTGATTCCCCATCAGCAAGTGAGAAAGAAGCGATTGCTCAATTAGTTAATCAAGGCAAGATAAAAGCTGAAGAAGCTGATCAAGTAAAATTGATTGGTTTTGAAGATAAAGAAACCCAAGCAGAGGGAAATCAAGAGAAGAAAGCTTTCAATCAATATCGTGATCCGAAAGGAACATGGATGCAAACCAATGGTAAATGGTGGTTTAAATACGGTTCAGGTGGTTATGCTAAAAATTGGGAACAATTAGATGGCAAGTGGTACTATTTTGATGACCAAGGATGGATGAAAGAAAATACTTGGATTCAACCTGATGGTAATTATTACTACTTATCTGCTAGTGGTGCTATGGTCACTGGTTATCAACGTGTGAATGGTACACCATACTTCTTTAGAGCCAGTGGTGTATGGGTAGAAAATCGTGGACAGGCACTTGGTGAATATGCCGAGACATTTGTAGGGAAAATCCCATATGTTTGGGGTGGGGCAGATTTGAATAGTGGCGTAGATTGCTCAGGATTTACGATGGCTATTCATGCTAAGTTCGATATTAGTATTCCTAGAGTGACCTATGGTCAAGCAACAGGAGGAAGTTATGTAAGTAATGGTTCTCAACAAGCTGGAGATTTGATTTTGTATAATAGTGAAGAGACAAATGACCATGTAGGTATTTATGTTGGTGGTGGAAAGGTAGTTCATGCTCCATATCCAGGTCAATATGTTTCTTATATGGATCAATACGGTATTACTCAAAATACAATTCGTAGATATTGGTAATATTGTCTAATCTTTCACAATATTATTGACTTTGATTATGAAAAGTATTAGAATATAGCTAAATAAAGAGGGGAAACCCTCCTATAGCTATTCAATAAAGGAGGAAATGGCTATGAAAAAATCTAAACTACTCACACTTGGTTTGCTTGCAGGTGCTGCTCTACTTTTGTCTATCAACCAAGCACAAGCTGCAGATACTTGGGTTAAAAATGGTGCTGACTGGAATCTTTCACAAGATGGCAGTCTAGCTAAGGATAAATGGGTACAAAATGCTGGCTCATGGTATCACTTCGACGGCACTGGTAAAATGCAGACAGGCTGGCTCAAAGACGGAAATACATGGTATTCCCTAGCAGATAGTGGCGCTATGCGTACTGGCTGGTACAAGGAAGGTAACACATGGTACTCACTAGCAGATAGTGGTGCTATGCGCACAGGTTGGTACAAAGAAGGGTCTACTTGGTACTACCTAAAAGGCAGTGGCGCTATGGCAACAGGATGGGCAACTGCAAATGGTCAATGGTCTTACTTTGAAAAATCAGGTGCAATGGTCGCAGATAGAGCTGTTCCAGCCAGTGATGGGGAAAGTTATGTCATTGGTAAGGATGGCTATCTAGCAAATAGAAAAGATTCTGGATACAATATTCATGATATTGTCAAACTTGGAGATGGGCAAGAATATTTGCTAAATGCTAAAGGTGACGATGTTATTATTGAAAAAAATGCTTGGTATATCAGACCAGAGTTCAAGAAGTTTTCCGACAAATATGGGGATGAGGTTTCAAATACAACCTTAGCTCTGGTAGATAATAAAGATGAAGGACAAGAAATTGATTCTAAGGCAGTTGTACAGAACTTCCAAAACTTACCAAATCGTTACTACTTTGATGAAAATGGACATCGTGTGGTTAATATCCCAGCAATGACAACCTATTCAGAGATTAAAAAAGTTGGCAATGATGTCTATTTAGAAAATCCAGGTGCACGACTTCGTCTTGGAGCTACTAACTTTACAATCAATAACAATAAACTATACTATTTAGAAAATGAGCAAGGTAAGCTCAAAACAGGTTACTTTGTATTAATTGATGATGGAGCAACCACTACACACCATCATATCCTAGCCTATGCGGATCAATCTGGTGAAATTCTTAAGATGAAACGCTTGCCATCAGGAGTTTCAAATTTCCTTGATAAAGAAATTGATGGTTTATATGGTGAAAAAATTAAAATTGAATCTCCACACTCAAACGAATATTATAAAGTGGTCGTGGTTAAATAAAAATAATATCTTCACAACTAATTGTTAACACTCTAACCAATATACCATTTTCAGGAGGCTTTAGATTTCTTGTATTTTAAAAGGAAACTAAAGCCTTTTGTAGATGGAGCAGGGGATAGAGTTATCTATAAAATAATGAAAAGGAGTCTGTCATGGAAATGAAAAATATATTTGTAGAATTGGAGCAATTTGAAGAGTTAACCCCAGAGGTATTGGAGGAAGTGAATGGTGGAGGGATTTTTGAAGATATTTACCATTGGCTACATCTACTCCCAGAGCCAAGATAGTATTTTGATTAAAATGTGTTAACTAAACAGATTTATGATTATATTACTTGAATTTTTAGTGTTTATATTGATTTTAATCAATATTTTAGCTCCTCCGATTTATCTAGGTAGTCAACTCTCTAAAGCATTTTATGACAAACGCTCTATATTTCTTTGGGTAGTTTTTCAGCTATTTGCTACCTTCGTTTTTCCGAGTTTCTTGCATGTTGGCAATTTATTATTCTTTTATATAATATTTTGGATTGTGTTAAAGAAAAAGAAGAAGGAAGCTCTCTTTCTTGCCCTTTATCTATTTATGTTTTATCAAAGTATTCGATATTTGATTTTGACATTTATAATACGATTGATATTTGACTACTCTGAACTATCTGATTTCTTGCATAGTGGATTTAATTCTGTATTTAGTTTGATTTCGTTGTTTTTGTCTGTTGTCATTTTAAGACGATGGGGAATTGATCTCAATATATTATTTTTAGATAAATTTCAATCGTTAGTGACGAAAAGTATGTGGATCTTATCCTTATTGTTTGGTTTCAGACTGTTTTCATCCATCATGTCTGGAGGATGTAATCCTTTCTATGTTCGTTTTGACACGACCATTTCTCTCCTGATTTTCATTCTCTTTTTCTCTTGGCTCTTTTACATCAAGCATTTGGAGCAGGTTTATCGTGATGAGCAAACCATTCAGAGACAGGAAGATGAAAATCGTTCCTTGCAAGGAATAGTGGATAAGCTAGGTCATCTCTATGATGAAGTTCGAGGTTTCCGTCATGATTTTGCAGGAATTGTCGCCAGCATGGAGCCTGCCATAGCCAATCAAGACATGGCTGAGGTGTCTACCATTTATCAAGATGTTTTTCTAAAGACAAATGAAAAGCTGAGAAAGGCAGATTACACAGCCTTTAATCTTCACAATATTCATGACATAGCCATTCGTAATACCTTGGCCAAAGCCATGATTGTGGCAGATAAGCAGGGAATTCATTTTAGTTTGGAGACGGTGGGGGTTGTTGAAGAGCTGACATTGCCGATGTTGGAGGCTATCCGTATCCTCTCTATCCTCACTACAAATGCCTTAGAGGCAGCCAGTGAGGCTGAAAATCCGCAGATTCGGGTTGCTTTGTTGGCAGGTGATAGGAGTGTTCGTTTTATCATTGAAAACACTCGTAAGAAAGAAGAACTGAATCCCAGCATTCTCAGTCAAAAGGGTTATTCGACCAAGGGAAGCCACAGTGGACTGGGCTTAGCGACCTTGGAGGATATGGTTTTTCATTATGATTTAAACTTAGATACCCAACTAGGAGAGACGACCTTTAGACAAGATTTAGAATTGCCATTTAAGAATGAGAAACGAGGGGGAGAGGAATGAGAATTTTAGTTTTGGAAGACGATAGAGTCCAGCAGGGACGGATAGAGCAGACTTTACTAGATATCGGTCGCTCTCGTAATTTAAGATTGGAGATTGATATTGCCAAAAACTATGGAGATGTTGAAAAGTATTCTCAGTATTTTGACAATTACCAGCTCTATTTATTGGATTTAGAGATTGATGGAGAGCGTGAACGGGGCTTTCAGGTTGCTCAACAGGTTCGGGAGCAGGATCCTTTTACAAGCATTGTCTTTGTGTCTACGCACTCGGAGGCCTTGCCTCTAGCTTTTAGCTACCACTTGTCTGCCTTGGATTTTATTTCCAAGGATCAGTCTGAGGAGGATTACCGTTATCAGCTGGAGCGCTGTTTGGACTATGTATTAGCAGTGGATAAGAGGGAAAATATGTGTCTCTTCACCTATAGTTTTGAGGGAAGACGGGGTTTTACTCTGCCTTACCATGAGATTTTAGCCTTTGAAACTTCAGTGGAATCCCATCGTATCAAGGTCTATTATGCCAATCATTCTATCAAGACCATTTACGGCAGTCTCAAGGATATCGCTGCTAAGGCTGAAAAAGATTACTTTGTCTATGCCAATCGCAATACGTTGGTCAGTTTACAGGCTATTGAGGAGATGACTGCCACAGAAGTGACCTTGTTAGAAGGCTTGCACTTCCCCGTATCACGAACAGCCAGAAGAACCCTTAAAAAACATCTCAATGTCTAATATCTGTTAGATTTGAATGAATTTATCAATAAGAATGTCGGAAAATTTTCTGATATTCTTATTTTTTTGACTTCTTTTTCGAATAGATAAGTAAGAGGAAACAGAAAGGAGCCTAGTTCATGTATCTACCAATTTTTTATCCGTGGTTTACTAAATTATTTTTCAAATAAATTTAATTTAATTTAGTTGTACATTTTCGAAATTTTTTTCGAATAGATAAGTGAGAAGAAGAGGAAAGGAGATTAGAAATGATTATTTCAGCTATTTATCCAATCTGGCTATTTAAGTGGCTTAGAGTATAAACATTAAACATATACAAATTGAGGAGAAAAAAGATGACAAATTTTGACAAAATGGAACAGAACTTTGCAGCTCTTACAGAAGAAGAGTTGGTGAATGTAGATGGGGGAATTGCACCAATTATTATTGGTGGTGTAGTTATTAGTTGGAAATTAATTGGAGGTGTAGCTGCGCTTGCTACAGCTTCAGCAGGTGCAGGCATAGCTGCAGGATATTATGCTAATCGACCATAATTTTGGATTTATATATGAGATTTGTTAAATTAATGCTGAAGATTTGGCCTGAGCTTATGGTATTACTTAGTTCAATA
Organism: Streptococcus sp. 27098_8_103; assembly: GCF_041432345.1. Lineage (GTDB taxonomy): Bacteria > Bacillota > Bacilli > Lactobacillales > Streptococcaceae > Streptococcus > Streptococcus mitis_BV. The sequence continues at coordinate 38,604 of NZ_JAPVZK010000013.1, read as the reverse complement.
TCTTATACAATTATCAGGTTGGTAGCTGATGTGAATAAGCTACCCTTACCTACATGGTTTGATAATTTTAATATACCAACAATTTCATTGTTTTTAATGGTATTCATTTTATTATATAGAAGTAAAGGAGAAAAGAATGGATAAATTTCAAGTAGTTGATGAGAAAGATTTGCAAGTAATTGAAGGAGGAATTGAACCTATTTCGATTATATTTGGCCTAAGTGCTATTGCATTTGGCGCATTTGGGGCTGGTTACACATTTGGTTCAGATTTGGCTCGTCGTGGGCGTTAGATAATGAACAGTCGCAACCTTAATCTCAATACATTGTTACCTAAATTAGCCACGATATGTCCTTTGTTGGGAATAACTCTTAATGTCGCGCTTCATGTGATTCGTACAGGTTCGTTAGTATCCTTTAATTGGCAATGGACTTTAGTTGGTTTGCTTTTCGCAGGATATTTTGGTATTTTTCGCAAAGATTTGTCAAAAAATAATCAAAACTATAAATGAAGAACATGAATCAAAAGGATTTTGTGTATATGAATGGTAGCGTTTTTCCGCCATTCTTGTCAGGTAATTAGGAGTTTATTATGAAAACATTTTTATTAGGCTTTGCTGAGGGTTATTTTACCGTATCGCTCATAATCTATATCGCAACGTATTTGATTTTGAGAAATTCAATCAATACCCTATTTTATCCAGAAATTTACCCCGTTTTATTTGGGCTCTTTTATCTAGGATATAAGGTCAATAAAAAGCGAGTAGAGTAAACAGTTAAGAATGACTTGTTAGTCTGCGCTGAAAATAGCTAGGCTAGAATCTAAGAATGCATCACATTGGAGTTTAATATGAAATTTGTTAAATCAGTATTGAAAGTTTTGCCTGAAATCATGGTATTACTTAGTTCAATGTCTTATATCATCATCAGATTAGTAGCTGACATAAATAAAGTATCTTTACCTACTTGGTTTGATAATTTTAATATACCCACGGTTGCATTATTTATGATGGTCTTCATTCTTTTATACAGAAGTAAAGAAAAAAGAATGGATAAATTTGAAGTAGTAGACGCTCTATAGGGAATAGGTGTCTTATAGTAACGAATCAAAAAAGGAGTAACTATGAATCGTAATTTAGAACGGTGTTATCTATTCTGACTAGGAATAGATCATACCAGAGGTGGCTTAGAAATAGCAGGGACATTAAAAATTGAAGTAACTTTAAATAGGATGTCGTAAAGATTACTATCAATGATTTATTTGTCCCAAGCTTGCCTAGGGTGTCAGTAAAAAATCAATTTCCTTTTATACCATATTTTTAGTAGGTAGGACGTTTGTTCTGCCTATTTTTTATCCCAAAAGTGCAGTTGAAGTGTCTATTTACATCGTTTGGAGTTTATTTGTATTATTATTATTCGTGTTTTTTTGATAGAATAGTTATAGAAATTAGGAGAGTTGAAGAAAAGAAATGAAGAAGGTTTTAAAATATTTTTTAGTATTTATTTTTCTATTTTTGATGAATATTTTCATCTTTAAGATACTAGCAACTCTGGGATTTCAGCTGACAATGAGTGAAAAGAGTTATATTGTACCACCGCTGTTTTCGATTATCGTTTTATATATGATTGACAAAAGAATTAGGAAGAAAAAGAAATAAATATATATTTTAGGTATGACGTTTGTTCTACCTATTTTTAAATCCCAAAAGTGCATTTTGGGGGTAGATAGGCGCATTTGGGGAGGAAGTCCAGTTTTTGTTTAGTGATTGGGGTAAGATAGTTATTATCAGATGAGTTTAGGAAAAAGGAGATGAATATGAAATTTGGGAAATGTCACTATCGTCCGCAGGTGGATCAGATGGACTGCGGTGTAGCTTCATTAGCTATGGTCTTTGGCTACTATGGTAGTTACTATTCTTTGGCTCACTTGCGAGAATTGGCCAAGACGACCATGGATGGGACGACGGCTTTGGGCTTGGTCAAGGTGGCAGAGGAGATTGGCTTTGAGACGCGAGCGATCAAGGCGGATATGACGCTCTTTGACTTGCCAGATTTGACTTTTCCTTTTGTTGCCCATGTGCTTAAGGAAGGGAGATTGCTTCACTACTATGTGGTGACTGGGCAGGATAAGGACAGCATTCATATTGCCGATCCAGATCCTGGGGTGAAATTGACCAAACTGCCACGTGAGCGTTTTGCGGAAGAATGGACGGGAGTGACTTTGTTTATGGCGCCTAGTCCAGACTATAAGCCTCATAAGGATCAAAAGAATGGCCTTCTCTCTTTTATCCCTATATTAGTGAAGCAACGTGGCTTGATTGCCAATATCGTTTTGGCAACACTCTTGGTCACTTTGATTAATATTGTGGGTTCTTATTATCTACAGTCTATCATTGATACCTATGTGCCAGATCAGATGCGTTCGACACTGGGGATTATTTCTATTGGGCTGGTTATCGTTTATATTCTCCAGCAGATCTTGTCTTATGCTCAGGAGTATCTCTTACTTGTTTTGGGGCAACGCTTGTCGATTGATGTGATTTTATCCTATATCAAGCATGTTTTTCACCTGCCTATGTCTTTCTTTGCGACACGCAGAACAGGGGAAATCGTGTCTCGTTTTACGGATGCTAACAGTATCATTGACGCGCTGGCTTCGACCATTCTTTCAATTTTCCTAGATGTGTCAACGGTTGTCATTATTTCTCTTGTTTTATTTTCACAAAATACCAATCTCTTTTTCATGACTTTATTGGCACTTCCTATATATACAGTGATTATCTTTGCCTTTATGAAGCCGTTTGAAAAGATGAATCGGGATACCATGGAAGCCAATGCAGTTCTGTCTTCTTCTATCATCGAGGACATTAATGGTATTGAGACAATCAAGTCTTTGACCAGTGAAAGTTCACGATATCAAAAGATTGACAAGGAATTTGTGGATTATCTGAAAAAATCCTTTACCTATAGTCGGGCAGAGAGTCAGCAAAAGGCTCTGAAAAAGGTTGCCCATCTCTTACTTAATGTCGGTATTCTCTGGATGGGGGCTGTTCTGGTCATGGATGGCAAGATGAGTTTGGGACAGTTGATTACCTATAATACCTTGCTTGTTTACTTTACCAATCCTTTGGAAAATATCATCAATCTGCAAACCAAGCTTCAGACAGCGCAGGTTGCCAATAACCGTCTGAATGAGGTTTATCTGGTAGCTTCTGAGTTTGAGGAGAAGAAAACAGTTGAGGATCTGAGCTTGATGAAGGGAGAGATGACCTTCAAGCAGGTTTCCTACAAGTATGGCTATGGTCGAGATGTCTTGTCGGATATCAATTTAACCGTTCCCCAAGGGTCTAAGGTGGCTTTTGTGGGAATTTCAGGGTCAGGTAAGACGACATTGGCCAAGATGATGGTTAATTTTTATGATCCAAGTCAGGGAGAGATTAGTCTGGGTGGTGTCAATCTCAATCAGATTGATAAAAAGGCCTTGCGCCAGTATATCAACTATCTGCCTCAACAGCCCTATGTCTTTAACGGAACGATTTTGGAGAATCTTCTCCTTGGAGCCAAGGAAGGGACGACTCAAGAGGATATCTTACGGGCGGTGGAATTGGCAGAGATTCGGGAGGATATTGAGCGCATGCCATTGAATTATCAGACAGAATTGACTTCGGATGGGGCAGGAATTTCAGGTGGTCAACGTCAGAGAATCGCTCTGGCGCGTGCTCTCTTGACAGATGCGCCGGTCTTGATTTTGGATGAAGCGACCAGCAGTCTGGATATCTTGACTGAGAAGCGAATTGTAGATAATCTCATGGCTTTAGATAAGACCTTGATTTTCATCGCCCACCGCTTGACCATTGCTGAGCGGACAGAGAAGGTTGTTGTTTTGGATCAGGGCAAGATTGTTGAAGAAGGAAATCATGCTGATTTACTTGCACAGGGTGGCTTTTACGCCCATTTGGTCAATAGCTAGAAAGAGGAGAGGATGAAACCAGAATTTTTAGAAAGTGCGGAGTTTTATAATCGTCGTTACCATAATTTTTCCAGTCGGGTGATTGTCCCCATGTCCCTTCTGCTCGTGTTTTTGCTTGGCTTTGCAACTTTTGCAAAGAAGGAGATGAGTTTGTCTACTAGAGCTACTGTCGAGCCTAGTCGTATCCTGGCAAATATCCAGTCAACTAGCAATAATCGTATTCTTGTCAATCATTTGGAAGAAAATAAGCTGGTTAAAAAGGGAGAACTGTTGGTTCAATATCAAGAAGGGGCAGAGGGTATCCAAGCGGAGGCCTATGCTAGTCAGTTGGACATGCTCAAGGATCAAAAAAAGCATTTGGAGTATTTGCAAAAGAGTTTGCAAGAAGGGGAGAACCACTTTCCAGAGGAGGATAAGTTTGGCTATCAAGCCACCTTTCGTGACTACCTCAGCCAAGCAGGTAGTCTTAGGGCTAGTACATCGCAACAAAATGAGACCATCGCGTCCCAGAATGCAGCAGCTAGCCAAACCCAAGCCGAAATCGGCAACCTCATCAGCCAAACAGAGGCTAAAATTCGCGATTACCAGACAGCTAAGTCAGCTATTGAAACAGGTGCTTCCTTGGACAGTCAGAATCTAGCCTACTCTCTCTACCAGTCCTACAAGTCTCAGGGCGAGGAAAATCCGCAATCTAAGGCACAAGCAGTTGCGCAAGTTGAAGCGCAGCTTTCTCAGTTAGAATCTAGTCTCGCTACTTACCGTGTCCAGTATGCAGGTTCAGGTACGCAGCAAGCCTATGCGTCAGGCTTAAGCAGTCAATTGGAGTCTCTCAAATCCCAACACTTGGCAAAGGTTGGTCAGGAATTGACCCTTCTAGACCAGAAAATCCTGGAAGCAGAGTCAGGCAAGAAGATTCAGGGAAGTCTTCTAGACAAGGGGAAAATTACGGCGAGTGAGGATGGGGTTCTTCATCTTAATCCTGAGACCAGTGATTCTACCATGGTAGCAGAGGGGACTCTACTAGCCCAACTCTATCCGTCCTTGGAAAAAGAAGGGAAAGCCAAACTCACAGCTTATCTAAGTTCAAAAGATGTAGCAAGGATCAAGGTCGGTGATTCTGTTCGCTATACTACGACTCATGATGCCAAGAATCAAATTTTCTTAGATTCTACTATTACAAGTATTGATGCGACAGCTACTAAGACTGAAAAAGGGAATTTCTTTAAAATCGAGACGGAGACTAATCTAACTTCGGAGCAGGCTGAAAAACTTCGGTACGGGGTGGAAGGTCGCCTGCAGATGATTACGGGCAAGAAAAGTTACCTACGTTATTATTTAGATCAATTTTTGAACAAAGAGTAATGTTCGTATTTTTAGAGTTAAATGATTTTTAAACTGTGAGAAAAATTCTTCTTGCAGTTTTTTCTTTATGTTTTTTGAGGTTACTACGTTATTTATTCGGTTAAATTCTTGTAATTTTAGGTTTTTTATGGTAGAATGTGCTCAAGTAATACGAAAGGCGAACTTTAAAATGTCAAAACAATTGATCTATTCGGGAAAAGCTAAAGATATCTATACAACTGAGGATGAAAATCTTATTATTTCAACTTACAAGGACCAGGCGACTGCTTTCAATGGTGTCAAGAAGGAGCAGATTGCAGGTAAAGGAGTTTTGAATAATCAGATTTCATCTTTTATTTTTGAGAAATTAAATGCGGCTGGTGTGGCGACTCACTTTGTGGAGAAACTTTCAGATACAGAACAACTCAATAAAAAGGTTGAGATTATTCCTTTGGAAGTCGTGCTCCGCAACTATACTGCTGGTTCCTTTTCAAAACGTTTTGGTGTGGATGAGGGAATCGCATTTGAGACTCCGATTGTCGAATTTTACTACAAAAATGATGATTTGGATGACCCGTTTATCAATGATGAGCATGTGAAATTCCTACAGATTGCGGATGACCAGCAGATTGCCTACTTGAAGGAAGAAACCCGTCGAATCAATGAACTTTTGAAAGTCTGGTTTGCTGAGATTGGACTTAAGTTGATTGACTTTAAGCTAGAGTTCGGTTTTGACAAGGATGGCAAGATTATCTTGGCAGATGAATTTTCACCAGATAACTGCCGTTTGTGGGATGCGGATGGCAACCACATGGATAAGGATGTTTTCCGTAGGGGACTAGGTGAATTAACCGATGTTTATGAAGTTGTTTGGGAGAAGCTGCAAGGTTTGAAATAATCTGTTTGCAACGGAAAACCTTCGTCTCTCAACTAAAAGGACTCAGGCTGAAAAGGTCCCCCAGACCTTTTCACTCCGTAGGGGATTGGGAGAACTAACAGATGTTTACGAGATTGTCTGGGAAAAGTTGCAGGAATTGAAATAACAACCTCAAGGTCGTTGGGAATATTACAAGAGTTGAAATAAAGGAATAAGGATTGATGGATAAACGTATTTTTGTTGAAAAAAAGGCTGATTTTCAGGTAAAGTCAGAGAGTTTGGTAAGAGAACTCCAGCATAACTTGGGGCTTTCAAGCTTGAAAAGCATTCGCATTGTGCAAGTTTATGATGTATTTGACTTGGCGGAGGACTTGTTTGCACCTGCAGAGAAACACATCTTCTCTGAGCAGGTGACAGACCATGTTTTGGACGAAGCGGCTGTGCAGGCGGATCTTGCCAACTATGCTTTCTTTGCCATTGAAAGCCTACCAGGGCAGTTTGACCAGCGTGCAGCATCTTCGCAGGAAGCCTTGCTTTTGCTGGGAAGTTCGAGTGATGTGACAGTCAATACAGCCCAACTTTACTTAGTCAATAAAGATATTGATGCGACTGAGCTAGAAGCGGTCAAGAACTACTTGCTCAATCCAGTTGATTCTCGTTTCAAGGACATCACGACAGGGATTGCTAAGCAGGAATTTTCAGAGTCAGACAAGACCATTCCTAAATTGCCTTTCTTTGAAAGCTATACAGCAGAAGACTTTGCCCGCTACAAGACCGAGCAGGGCATGGCTATGGAAGTGGATGATTTGCTCTTTATCCAAGACTATTTCAAGTCAATCGGGCGCGTGCCGACGGAAACAGAGCTAAAGGTTTTGGACACTTACTGGTCTGATCACTGCCGTCACACGACGTTTGAGACAGAGTTGAAAAACATCGACTTCTCAGCTTCTAAATTCCAAAAGCAATTGCAGGCGACCTATGATAAGTATATTGCCATGCGTGATGAGTTGGGGCGTTCTGAAAAACCGCAAACCTTGATGGATATGGCGACTATTTTCGGTCGTTATGAGCGTGCTAATGGACGTTTGGATGATATGGAAGTGTCAGACGAAATCAATGCTTGCTCAGTCGAAATTGAAGTGGACGTTGATGGTGTCAAGGAACCTTGGCTCCTCATGTTTAAAAACGAAACCCACAATCACCCAACGGAGATTGAGCCATTTGGTGGGGCGGCTACTTGTATCGGTGGTGCTATTCGTGACCCATTGTCAGGTCGCTCATATGTCTACCAAGCTATGCGTATCTCAGGTGCGGGTGATATTACAGCACCGATTTCAGAAACTCGCGCTGGGAAATTGCCACAACAAGTCATTTCTAAAACAGCGGCCCATGGTTATTCTTCATACGGTAACCAGATTGGGCTTGCAACAACCTACGTTCGTGAATACTTCCACCCAGGCTTTGTAGCTAAACGCATGGAGCTTGGTGCTGTTGTCGGAGCGACTCCTAAGGGCAATGTTGTCCGTGAAAAACCGGAAGCGGGAGATGTGATTATCCTCCTTGGAGGTAAGACTGGACGTGATGGTGTCGGTGGTGCGACGGGCTCTTCTAAGGTTCAAACGGTTGAGTCTGTGGAAACTGCTGGAGCTGAAGTCCAAAAAGGGAATGCTATCGAAGAACGCAAGATTCAACGTCTGTTCCGTAATGGAAATGTCACTCGTCTCATCAAGAAGTCCAATGACTTTGGTGCTGGTGGCGTCTGTGTAGCTATCGGTGAATTAGCAGATGGTCTTGAAATCGACCTCAACAAGGTTCCTCTTAAATACCAAGGCTTGAATGGTACAGAAATTGCCATCTCTGAATCTCAAGAACGGATGGCGGTTGTGGTGCGTCCTGAGGATGTAGATGCCTTCGTTGCTGAATGTAACAAAGAGAATATTGATGCTGTTGTGGTGGCGACAGTGACTGAAAAACCAAATCTAGTCATGCACTGGAATGGTGAAATCATTGTCGACTTGGAACGTCGTTTCCTTGACACCAATGGTGTGCGTGTGGTCGTCGATGCTAAGGTTGTGGACAAGGATGTCAAGCTTCCAGAAGAACGTCAAACATCTGCTGACACACTTGAAGTTGATACCCTTGCGGTTCTATCTGATCTCAACCATGCGAGTCAAAAAGGATTACAGACTATCTTTGACTGCTCTGTTGGACGCTCAACGGTTAATCACCCACTTGGTGGTCGTTACCAACTCACACCAACTGAGGCATCTGTGCAGAAATTACCAGTTCAACACGGTGTGACTCATACTGCGTCAGTCATGGCTCAAGGATTCAACCCATATGTAGCTGAATGGTCTCCATACCACGGTGCTGCCTATGCGGTGATCGAAGCAACTGCTCGTTTGGTGGCTACTGGTGCCAACTGGTCTAAGGCTCGTTTCTCTTACCAAGAGTACTTCGAGCGCATGGATAAACAAGCTGAGCGTTTTGGTCAGCCAGTGGCAGCTCTCCTAGGTTCTATCGAAGCTCAGATTCAGCTTGGCTTGCCATCTATCGGTGGTAAGGACTCTATGTCTGGTACCTTTGAAGAATTGACGGTGCCACCAACCTTGGTTGCTTTTGGAGTGACAACAGCAGATAGCCGTAAGGTGTTCTCTCCAGAATTTAAAGTTGCTGGTGAAAATATCTACTACATCCCAGGTCAAACCCTCTCTGCAGAAATTGATTTTGACTTGATTAAGTCTAACTTTACTCAGTTTGAAGCCCTTCAAAAGGCTCACAAAGTAACATCTGCATCGGCTGTCAAATACGGTGGTGTGCTTGAAAGTTTGGCTCTTGCTACCTTTGGAAATCATATCGGTGCAGAGGTGACCTTGTCTGAATTTGAAAGTTCTTTGACAGCACAATTGGGCGGATTTGTCTTCACATCGCCTGAAGAAATCGCTGGAGTAGAGAAGATTGGACAGACGACAGCAGAATTCACACTAACTGTCAATGGTGTGAAGCTAGATGGACAGAAACTTGACAGTGCCTTCCAAGGCAAATTGGAAGAAGTTTACCCAACAGAGTTTGTCCAAGCCAAAGAACTAGCTGAAGTATCAGCTGTGGCATCAGATGTTGTGATTAAAGCTAAAGAAAAGGTTGAAAAACCTGTGGTTTATATCCCAGTCTTCCCAGGAACCAACTCAGAATATGACTCAGCTAAGGCCTTTGAAAAAGAAGGCGCAGAGGTTAACTTGGTGCCATTCGTGACACTCAATGAAGAAGCCATTGTCAAGTCAGTTGAAACCATGGTTGACAATATCGGTAAGGCTAACATCCTCTTCTTTGCAGGTGGATTCTCAGCTGCGGACGAACCAGATGGATCAGCTAAGTTTATTGTCAATATCCTGCTTAATGAAAAAGTCCGTGTGGCTATTGATAGCTTTATCGCCCGTGGTGGCTTGATTATCGGTATCTGTAATGGATTTCAGGCTTTGGTCAAATCAGGTCTTCTTCCATACGGAAACTTCGAAGATGCTACTAGTACTAGCCCAACCCTCTTTTACAATGATGCCAACCAACACGTGGCCAAGATGGTGGAAACTCGGATTGCCAATACCAACTCACCATGGTTGGCTGGAGTGCAAGTGGGCGATATCCACGCCATTCCAGTGTCGCACGGTGAAGGGAAGTTTGTTGTGACGGCCGAGGAATTTGCTGAACTCCGAGACAATGGACAAATTTTCAGTCAATACGTAGACTTTGACGGCAAGCCAAGTATGGATTCTAAGTACAATCCAAATGGTTCAGTCAACGCCATCGAAGGAATTACTAGCAAGAACGGCCAAATTATCGGTAAGATGGGCCACTCAGAACGTTATGAAGATGGTCTTTTCCAAAATATTCCAGGAAATAAAGACCAGCACCTGTTTGCATCAGCAGTTCAATACTTTACTGGGAAATAAGACTATAGATGACTAAGACGATTGGTGTGTTTTGAGAAGTAAAATGAAAGTTTGTGAAGTATTTGAATAAATTAATTGATATACCTGATATTGAAAAAAAGATTCAATTGAAAAAAACATTATCTAGAGAGATGAGAGTAATGAAGGAGGACTTAAAGCCAAGAAAGTGTTTACTTTGTGATAAAGATACTACAAGTTTTTGCAACTCTCACACCATTCCACAGTTATCGTTAAAAAATATTTCTGATTCTGGCATGTTAACTCAAGCTGGTTATTTAATAGGGAACGATCTGTTAGATAATGATAAGGGAGTGAGCAATTCGGGAACGATACAAATTATTTGTCGTAAATGTGATTCTTTCTATTTTCAGGAATATGAAAATGAAATGAATCTTACGTCTTATCCTAGCGATAAAATGTTGTCACAAATTGCATTGAAAAATTTCCTTTTAGAACTAGTTAAAAGGAGGGAGGAAAAATATCATTTTGAAAAATCAATGTCTGATAATACAATCAAGAAGGCCTTATACTTAAGAATACCTGAGATTTCTAATAGAACATTAGAGAATACATCTCAAAAAATAAAAGATCTTCATAATTCTTTTGATTATGATATTGAAGATTTTCAAAATGAAATTTTACTCCATAAAACTGCTATTGAAAACAATCTTAAAGGAGCATATCAAATTATTTTTCATGAGGTACTCCCCTATAAGACACCGATAGCGTTTCAAGGCTCATTAACGTTGATTAGAGATATGTATGAATATCCAGTGAATGATACGAGTAACCATTCAAAAAATAATCGTATTCAGAAGTTGCATCTGGCTATTTTACCATTAAAAGAAAAGACGATGGTGCTAGCTTTTTATCATAAAAGGGATTGGAAATATAGATCTCTAAAAAGTCAGTTTAACAGTAGCGATCGATTGAAGAAACTGAATTTTCTTAATTATTTAATATTTGCTTACACTGAAAACTATTACTTTAGCCCGACAATTAAAGAAAAAATTAGAACAAATGAGAAGCTTGTACTACTTAGTCAAGAACTTTTCGGTGAACCTAATTTGGGTCAGTATGTAGGTGTTGATAGTTATAAGAGAGTCGAGCCAGATGAAATTCCTAATTTTCTTTTAGAAGAGTGGGCTATAATGTAAAAATAAAAGGTATAAAAAATGACATATGAAGTAAAATCTCTTAATGAAGAATGTGGTGTTTTCGGTATCTGGGGACATCCAGATGCTGCTAAATTGACCTATTTTGGACTCCACAGTCTTCAGCACCGTGGTCAGGAGGGGGCAGGAATCCTCTCCAATGATCAGGGACAATTGAAGCGCCATCGTGACATGGGGCTTTTATCAGAAGTCTTCAGAAATCCTGCTAACTTAGATAAATTGACAGGAACTGGTGCGATTGGGCATGTGCGTTACGCGACTGCTGGCGAAGCTTCTGTAGATAATATCCAGCCCTTCCTCTTCCGTTTTCACGATATGCAGTTTGGCTTGGCTCATAATGGAAATTTGACCAATGCAGCCTCTCTCAAGAAAGAACTGGAACAAAGAGGAGCGATTTTCAGCGCGACTTCGGACTCTGAAATCTTGGCTCACCTCATTCGTCGCAGTCATAATCCTAGCCTGATGGGCAAAATCAAGGAAGCGCTCAGCCTTGTCAAAGGTGGTTTTGCCTATATCTTACTGTTTGAGGACAAGTTGATTGCTGCCCTTGATCCCAATGGTTTCCGTCCCCTTTCTATCGGGAAAATGGCCAACGGAGCAGTGGTTGTTTCCTCTGAAACCTGTGCTTTTGAGGTTATTGGTGCTGAATGGATTCGTGATTTGAAGCCAGGTGAGATTGTGATTATTGATGACAAGGGCATCCAGTATGATAGCTATACAGATGATACTCAGTTAGCAATCTGTTCTATGGAGTATATCTATTTTGCCCGCCCTGATTCTAACATTCATGGTGTCAATGTTCATACGGCACGTAAACGTATGGGTGCTCAATTGGCGCGTGAATTCAAGCATGAGGCGGATATCGTGGTCGGTGTGCCCAATTCTTCCCTCAGCGCGGCTATGGGATTTGCTGAAGAGTCCGGGCTACCAAATGAAATGGGCCTCATCAAGAACCAATACACCCAACGTACCTTTATCCAACCGACTCAAGAATTGCGGGAGCAAGGGGTGCGGATGAAACTGTCTGCAGTTTCTGGTGTTGTAAAAGGCAAGCGTGTGGTTATGATTGATGACTCTATTGTACGTGGAACAACCTCTCGTCGGATCGTTCAGCTCTTGAAAGAAGCGGGTGCGACTGAGGTTCACGTTGCCATTGGTAGTCCAGCGCTAGCTTATCCATGCTTCTACGGGATTGATATCCAGACACGTCAGGAGCTGATTGCGGCTAATCATACGGTCGAAGAAACTCGCCAAATCATTGGTGCGGACAGTCTGACTTATCTTTCTGTTGAAGGTTTGATTGAGTCGATTGGGATTGAAACAGATGCACCAAATGGTGGTCTCTGTGTTGCTTACTTTGACGGTGATTACCCAACGCCTCTCTACGACTATGAAGAAGACTATCGTAGAAGTTTGGAAGAAAAGACCAGTTTTTACAAATAGACGAAAGATCCTCCATTAAAGAAAAGGAATATAAAAATGGCAAATAAAAATGCGTACGCTCAATCTGGTGTGGATGTTGAAGCGGGTTATGAAGTTGTTGAACGGATTAAAAAGCACGTGGCTCGTACGGAGCGTGCAGGTGTCATGGGAGCTCTTGGTGGCTTTGGTGGTATGTTTGACCTTTCAAAGACTGGGGTTAAAGAACCCGTCTTGATTTCAGGAACTGATGGTGTCGGAACCAAGCTCATGTTGGCTATCAAGTACGACAAGCACGATACCATCGGTCAGGACTGTGTGGCCATGTGTGTCAATGATATCATCGCTGCGGGTGCGGAACCCCTCTATTTTCTCGACTACGTAGCGACAGGGAAGAATGAACCAGCTAAGCTAGAACAAGTGGTTGCTGGTGTGGCAGAAGGTTGTGTGCAGGCTGGTGCTGCCCTCATTGGTGGGGAAACGGCTGAAATGCCTGGCATGTACGGCGAAGATGACTATGACTTGGCTGGTTTTGCGGTCGGTGTGGCTGAAAAATCTCAAATCATTGACGGTTCAAAAGTGGCAGAGGGAGATGTTCTTCTCGGACTTGCTTCAAGTGGGATTCATTCCAATGGTTACTCTCTCGTCCGTCGTGTCTTTGCGGATTACACAGGTGAGGAAGTCCTGCCAGAATTGGAAGGCAAGCAACTCAAGGAAGTTCTTCTTGAGCCGACTCGTATCTATGTCAAGGGTGTCTTACCACTCATCAAGGAAGAGTTGGTCAACGGCATTGCCCACATCACTGGTGGTGGTTTTATCGAAAATGTCCCTCGTATGTTTGCGGATGACCTAGCTGCTGAAATTGATGAAAGCAAAGTTCCAGTGCTTCCGATTTTCAAAGCTCTTGAGAAATACGGTCAGATCAAACACGAAGAAATGTTTGAAATCTTCAATATGGGTGTGGGACTTATGCTAGCAGTTAGCCCTGAAAATGTAAGTCGTATCAAGGAATTGTTGGATGAACCAGTCTATGAAATTGGTCGTATCGTCAAGAAAGAAAACGAAAGTGTCATCATCAAATGAAAAAAATAGCGGTTTTTGCCTCTGGTAATGGCTCAAATTTTCAGGTGATAGCGGAACAATTTCCAGTAGAGTTTGTCTTTTCAGACCATCGTGACGCCTATGTGCTCGAACGTGCAGACAAGCTCGGCGTTCTGTCCTATGCTTTTGAACTCAAGGAGTTTGACAACAAGGCAGACTACGAAGCAGCCCTTGTCGAACTCTTGGAAGAGCACCAGATTGACTGGGTTTGTCTAGCAGGCTACATGAAAATTGTTGGGCCTACTTTACTAGCAGCTTATGAAGGTCGGATTATCAACATTCATCCAGCCTACTTGCCAGAATTTCCAGGAGCTCATGGGATTGAGGATGCTTGGAATGCTGACGTGGATCAGTCTGGTGTGACCATTCACTGGGTGGATTCGGGTGTGGATACAGGAAAGGTTATCAAACAAGTGCGTGTGCCACGGCTGGCTGATGATACGATTGAAAGTTTTGAAACTCGGATTCATGAGGCAGAGTACAAGTTGTATCCAGAGGTTCTGGATAGCTTGGGAGTTGCACGAAAATAAGATCGAAGTCAAGTTTTGATTGCGCAATCTTGCTGGGAGAAAAAATGATTGAACTGAAATTAGTAGATGAGAGCAGTTTTCAGGCAGTGCTGGATTTGAAAATATCTGAAGCTGATAAACGAGCACGTTTCGTGGCTCCAAATGTACGCTCTTTAGCTGATGCATGGCTCTACCGGAAAAACGAAGATGTGTTTCCGATGGCGATCTATTGGGATAAGCAAGTGGTTGGCTTTCTCCTGCTGGAAATAGACAAGGATGAAGCGGAATACTTTATCTGGCGGATAATGATTGGCCAACAGTACCAAGGAAGAGGTTATGGACGAAAAGCTGTGGAAGTTCTGATCAAAAAGGCTCAGATGGATAGCACTTGCAATCATATTATCGCAGATTATGTGGTTGGAAATGAAAAAATGAAGCACCTGTTGACTAGTTTGGGTTTTCAGGAAACAGGATTTATAGAAGAAAATAACGAAGTCGCTATGCGCTTGGACCTAAAGAAAGAGGAATAGAATGACGAAAAAAGCTTTAATCAGCGTCTCAGATAAAGCGGGCATTGTTGAATTTGCCCAAGAACTCAAAAAACTTGGTTGGGAGATTATCTCGACAGGTGGGACCAAGGTTGCCCTTGATAATGCTGGGGTGAAGACCATTGCCATCGATGATGTGACTGGTTTTCCAGAGATGATGGATGGCCGTGTCAAGACCCTTCATCCAAATATCCACGGGGGACTTTTGGCTCGTCGTGACTTGGATAGTCACTTGGAAGCAGCTAAGGAGAACCAGATTGAGCTCATTGATCTTGTTGTGGTAAACCTTTACCCATTTAAGGAAACCATCCTCAAACCAGACGTGATTTACGCTGATGCGGTGGAGAATATCGATATCGGCGGGCCATCTATGCTTCGTTCAGCAGCGAAAAATCATGCCAGTGTTACAGTTGTGGTAGATCCTGCTGACTACGCTGTGGTTTTGGACGAGTTGTCAGCCAATGGTGAAACGACTTACGAAACGCGTCAACGTTTAGCAGCAAAAGTTTTCCGTCACACAGCGGCTTATGATGCCTTGATTGCAGAGTATTTCACAGCTCAAGTCGGAGAACGCAAACCTGAAAAACTGACCTTGACTTATGACCTCAAACAAGCTATGCGCTATGGGGAAAATCCTCAACAGGATGCCGATTTCTACCAAAAAGCCTTGCCGACGGATTACTCCATTGCTTCAGCGAAACAGCTCAACGGGAAAGAATTGTCATTCAATAATATCCGTGACGCTGATGCGGCCATTCGTATCATCCGTGATTTTAAAGACCGTCCAACCGTTGTGGCTCTCAAACACATGAACCCATGTGGAATCGGTCAGGCTGATAACATTGAGACTGCTTGGGACTACGCTTATGAGTCTGACCCAGTGTCTATCTTTGGTGGGATTGTCGTTCTCAACCGTGAGGTAGATGCTGCGACAGCCGAGAAGATGCATGGTGTATTCCTTGAAATCATCATTGCACCAAGCTATACGGATGAAGCGCTAGCTATTTTGACCAACAAAAAGAAAAACTTGCGTATCCTTGCCTTGCCATTTGATGCTCAAGAGGCTAGCGAAGTGGAAGCAGAATATACAGGTGTTGTCGGTGGACTTCTGGTGCAAAACCAAGACGTGGTCAAAGAAAGCCCAGCCGATTGGCAAGTGGTGACCAAACGCCAACCAACTGAGACAGAAGCGACAGCTCTTGAGTTTGCTTGGAAGGCTATTAAATACGTCAAATCAAACGGAATCATTGTAACCAACGACCACATGACACTTGGTGTTGGCCCAGGTCAAACCAACCGTGTGGCTTCAGTCCGTATTGCCATTGACCAAGCTAAAGACCGTCTGGACGGCGCTGTGCTTGCTTCGGATGCCTTCTTCCCATTTGCGGATAATGTGGAAGAAATCGCCAAAGCAGGTATCAAGGCTATCATCCAGCCAGGTGGATCGGTCCGTGACCAAGAATCTATCGAAGCTGCTGACAAATACGGCTTGACTATGGTCTTCACAGGCGTGAGACATTTTAGACATTAAGAACGTAAAGGAAAGAAAACAGTTTCTTTCCTTTTTTGCGTAAAAATGCGGAGTGAAACAAGATTAAAACGAACGTTTGTGATATAATATTAGTAAATAATTCGCAAAAGAGGTTGTGAGATGAAACTACTTGTTGTCGGTTCGGGTGGTCGTGAACATGCGATTGCTAAGAAGTTGCTTGAGTCAAAAGACGTTGAAAAAGTATTTGTTGCTCCTGGAAATGATGGGATGACTCTGGATGGTCTGGAATTGGTAAATATCTCTATTTCCGAACATTTTAAATTGATTGACTTTGCAAAGGCCAACGATATTGCTTGGTCATTTATCGGGCCAGATGACGCCCTTGCGGCTGGTATCGTGGATGATTTCCATGCAGCTGGTCTCAAAGCCTTTGGTCCGACTAAGGCTGCGGCTGAACTTGAGTGGTCTAAGGATTTTGCCAAGGAAATCATGGTTAAATACGGCGTTCCGACAGCAGCCTATGGCACATTCTCAGATTTCGAGGAAGCTAAGGCCTATATCGAAAAGCAGGGTGCGCCTATCGTAGTCAAGGCGGATGGCTTGGCGCTTGGGAAGGGTGTCGTCGTTGCTGAGACAGTCGAGCAAGCGGTCGAAGCCGCTCATGAGATGCTTTTGGACAATAAATTTGGTGACTCAGGTGCGCGTGTGGTTATTGAGGAATTCCTTGAAGGAGAGGAATTTTCACTCTTTGCCTTTGTCAATGGTGATAAGTTCTACATCATGCCAACGGCTCAGGACCACAAACGTGCCTACGATGGCGACAAAGGGCCTAACACGGGAGGTATGGGAGCATATGCGCCAGTTCCACACTTACCACAGAGTGTGGTTGATACAGCGGTTGACACCATTGTCAAGCCAGTCCTTGATGGCATGATTAAAGAAGGGCGCCCTTATCTGGGTATCCTTTACGCAGGACTTATCTTGACAGCTGATGGACCTAAGGTTATCGAGTTTAACGCTCGCTTCGGAGATCCTGAAACTCAGATTATCCTACCTCGTTTGACATCTGACTTTGCACAAAATATTACGGATATCCTCGATGGTAAGGAGCCAAACATCACATGGACGGATAAGGGTGTGACTCTGGGTGTGGTTGTCGCATCCAAGGGTTACCCGCTAGAATATGAAAAGGGTGTTGAATTGCCAGCTAAGACAGAAGGGGACATCATCACCTACTATGCAGGTGCTAAGTTTTCGGAAAATAGCAGAGCACTGCTGTCAAATGGTGGCCGTGTCTATATGCTCGTCACCATAGCAGCTACCGTCAAAGAAGCCCAAAACACTATCTACCAAGAACTTGACAAACAAGACACAGAAGGCCTCTTTTACCGAACTGATATCGGAAGCAAGGCAATTAAGTAAAGATATAAGAATAACGCGACGAAGTCGCCAAATACGATAATGGTCGCCGTGGTGAAAAGACCAGAACAGTTTCTGTTCTGGTCGGGGAAGCTTTGAGACCTTAGGCTCAAAGTTTAGTAATGAAACCGAAGGTTTGCTGCCGTCCCTCACAACTTAAGGTGATTGTTGAAAAAGAGGAAAAAGGAAAAGAAATGAAATCAGTAATTTCCATTATCATGGGCTCAAAATCCGACTGGGCAACCATGCAAAAAACCGCAGAAGTCCTAGATCGCTTTGGTGTAGCCTACGAAAAGAAAGTTGTTTCTGCACACCGTACACCAGACCTCATGTTTAAACATGCGGAGGAAGCACGTAGTCGCGGTATCAAGGTCATCATAGCGGGTGCTGGAGGCGCAGCCCATTTGCCAGGTATGGTCGCAGCTAAAACAACCCTTCCAGTCATTGGGGTGCCCGTCAAATCACGTGCCCTTAGTGGCGTGGACTCGCTCTATTCTATCGTTCAGATGCCGGGCGGTGTGCCTGTGGCGACAATGGCTATTGGTGAAGCTGGTGCGACAAATGCGGCTCTCTTTGCCCTCCGTCTCCTCTCAGTAGAGGACCAAGCTATTGCGACAGCTTTGGCAGATTTTGCAGAAGAACAAGGAAAAATCGCAGAGGAGTCGACGAATGAGCTCATCTAAAACAATCGGCATTATCGGTGGTGGTCAACTGGGTCAGATGATGGCCATTTCTGCTATCTATATGGGTCACAAGGTTATCGCGCTGGATCCTGCGGCGGATTGCCCGGCCTCTCGCGTTGCGGAAATCATCGTGGCTCCTTATGACGATGTGGATGCCCTTCGTCAGCTGGCGGACCGCTGTGATGTTCTCACTTATGAATTTGAAAATGTCGATGCCGACGGTTTGGATGCTGTTATCAAGGATGGACAACTCCCTCAAGGAACCGATCTACTTCGCATCTCCCAAAACCGGATTTTTGAAAAGGACTTCCTTTCTAACAAGGCTCAAGTAACGGTGGCTCCTTACAAGGTTGTAAATTCTAGTCAAGACTTGGCGGAGATTGACCTGTCCAAAAACTATGTCCTCAAGACTGCGACGGGTGGCTATGATGGGCATGGACAAAAGGTTATTCGCTCAGAAGCAGACTTGGTAGAAGCCTATGCGCTAGCTGACTCAGCAGACTGCGTTTTGGAAGAATTTGTCAACTTTGATCTTGAAATTTCTGTTATCGTTTCTGGGAATGGCAAGGATGTGACGGTTTTTCCAGTTCAGGAAAATATCCACCGTAACAACATTCTATCTAAGACCATTGTGCCAGCTCGCATTTCTGAGAGTTTAGCAGACAAGGCCAAAGCTATGGCAGTGAGAATCGCTGAGCAACTCAACTTGTCTGGAACACTTTGTGTGGAAATGTTTGCGACAGCTGATGACATCATTGTCAACGAGATTGCCCCGCGTCCACACAATTCAGGACACTACTCAATCGAAGCCTGTGACTTCTCTCAGTTTGATGCCCATATTCTAGGTGTTCTCGGAGCACCATTGCCAGCCATCAAACTACATGCCCCAGCCGTCATGCTCAATGTTCTCGGCCAGCATGTCGAGGCTGCTGAAAAATATGTCACAGAAAATCCAAGCGCCCACCTCCACATGTATGGTAAAATAGAAGCGAAGCACAACCGCAAGATGGGGCATGTGACTTTGTTTAGTGATGCGCCGGATGAGGTGGAGGAATTTGGGAAAGGGATTGATTTTTAGTACAAGTCTATGATACAAATTATCGTTAATGCATTTATTGAAAAGGATAAGACTGGAGCAGTCGTTGAAGTCTTGTATGCTAGTAGTGATCACGAAAAGGTAAAGGCTAAATATGAAGAGCTAGTTGCTCTATATCCTGAAAACTATTTAGCAATTTATGATTTACCATTGGATACCGATCTCAATGAATTACTACACTATCCATCTGTGTTTATTGGGAAAGAGGAGTTTGAGTAGAAATCTTGCTTTACCTAGATAGCTTATTCCCAGCAGTTTAAGAAGAAAGGAAAAATTAACAACATGATCGACCGTTACTCTCGTCCTGAGATGGCGAATATTTGGAGTGAAGAAAATAAATACCGTGCTTGGCTTGAGGTGGAAATCTTGGCTGATGAGGCATGGGCTGAGTTGGGGGAAATCCCTAAGGAAGATGTGGCTTTGATTCGTGAAAAAGCGGACTTTGACATCGACCGTATTTTGGAGATTGAGCGAGAGACTCGTCACGATGTGGTTGCCTTCACACGTGCGGTTTCTGAGACTCTTGGTGAAGAGCGCAAGTGGGTCCACTATGGTTTGACTTCTACTGACGTGGTAGATACGGCCTACGGTTACCTATACAAGCAGGCCAACGACATCATCCGTCGTGATCTTGAAAATTTCACTAACATCATCGCTGATAAGGCTAAGGAGCACAAGTTCACCATCATGATGGGGCGTACCCACGGTGTGCACGCTGAGCCTACAACCTTTGGTCTGAAATTGGCGACTTGGTATAGCGAAATGAAGCGCAACATCGAGCGTTTCGAGCATGCGGCTGCTGGAGTGGAAGCTGGTAAGATTTCTGGTGCGGTTGGTAACTTTGCCAACATCCCACCATTCGTAGAGCAATATGTCTGCGACAAATTGGGTATTCGTGCTCAAGAAATCTCTACACAGGTCCTTCCTCGTGACCTTCACGCTGAGTACTTTGCGGTTCTTGCCAGCATCGCGACTTCAATCGAACGTATGGCGACTGAGATTCGTGGTTTGCAAAAATCAGAACAACGTGAAGTGGAAGAATTCTTTGCTAAAGGGCAAAAAGGTTCATCTGCAATGCCTCACAAACGCAACCCTATCGGTTCTGAGAACATGACAGGTCTAGCGCGTGTTATCCGTGGTCACATGATTACTGCCTATGAGAACGTAGCTCTCTGGCACGAACGTGATATCTCTCACTCATCAGCTGAGCGCATCATTACACCAGATACGACTATTTTGATTGACTACATGCTTAACCGTTTTGGAAATATTGTCAAGAATTTGACAGTCTTCCCAGAAAACATGATCCGCAACATGAACTCGACTTTTGGTTTGATTTTCAGTCAACGTGCTATGTTGACCTTGATTGAAAAAGGAATGACCCGTGAGCAAGCCTATGACTTGGTACAACCAAAAACAGCCTACTCTTGGGACAATCAAGTAGACTTTAAACCACTTCTTGAAGCAGATCCAGAGGTAACTTCTCGCCTCACTCAAGAAGAAATCGATGAAATCTTCAACCCTCTTTATTACACCAAACGAGTGGATGATATCTTTGACCGTCTTGGTTTAGGATAATTAGAATAAAAATCGAAGTTCTATTACTCTATTTATAGGAGTAGAAGAACTTCGATTTTTATTTTGTCTTCAAGTATTTTTGATAAAAATTACCTATATTTTAGTAAAATTTAAACAAATTTAGTCTATCTTAATTTACATATAGAAAATACATTTTTAATGTCATATAATAAGCATAGAAAAAGCCCAAGCAAGGCTTAGGCTTTCTTCTTAGTGATCACGGTCACATGAAATGAATTTGATTTTGTAGTAATCTGCGCGTTTATATGTTTCGCTGTATGCAAGAACTTGACCAGTAGACTCTAGTTTAGTAGTCTTGGTTTGTAAAACGGTTGGGAATTGTTCATCGACTCCGAGGATTGAAGCCGCATGTTCTGGAGTTGGAAATGCTATTTCATTGATTTCTTCAAAATGTTCATCATTCATGTGAATGTGGTAATCCAATTTGAAACGGTTATAGATAGAGCTATAATATTCAAGATTTGGATAATTTGCGTTGATGTATTGTTCTGGGATGTAAGATGTATGGTAGATGTACACAACACCACCTGTTTCGCGAACGCGTTCAATCTTGTAGTAGAACTGATCTCCGCGTAGTCCAAGTTTTTCTAAGTAGCTTAGTTTATTTCCACGCTCAATAGAAAGGACGGTAACTTTATCATCTTTAGTTTCAAAAACTTCTACATCTGAAAACTCTACGAGTTTGTGTTTGCGTGCGCGTGAAACGAATGTACCCTTTCCTTGTTGACGGACAATATAGCCATCCTTGGCAAGGTCGTTTAAAGCGCGAACAACTGTGATAGAACTAACATCATACATTGCAATCAATTCAGCTTCAGTGTAGAATTTATCTCCACTGGCAAATTGACCAGAAATGATTTTGTTCTTTAACTCATCTTTAATATATTGATACTTTGGAATTGCCATATTTTCACCTCGATTTTCCTTCTCCGTTAAAGATTTTACCATAAAACTGGAAAGAATAGTAGCCTTTTGAATAAAAAAATTAGAATAATAGGCTATAAGGTTAATTTACATAGGAATAAATAGAAAAACCTACATTTTTATACATGGTGCTAAAATGTTGTTATGACTATAGATTACAAGATTTTTATAAGTTTTTTGTGTAAAATTTAGTGAAAAATGAAAAAAATTGTGAAAACCTATTGACAAATGTAAGATATTGAGATATATTTACTATATCAACAAATGAAAGCGTAAACTTTATTGTCAGAAGGTAAGAATATGACACGATTTGAGATACGGGATGATTTTTATCTCGATGGAAAATCATTTAAGATTTTATCTGGCGCCATTCATTATTTTAGGGTTCCTCCAGAAGATTGGTATCATTCGCTCTATAACTTGAAGGCTCTTGGTTTTAATACAGTAGAGACTTATGTGGCCTGGAATTTACACGAGCCTCGTGAGGGTGAGTTTCACTTTGAAGGAGCTCTGGATTTGGAGCGATTTCTTCAGACAGCACAAGATTTGGGTCTCTACGCTATCGTTCGTCCGTCACCCTTCATCTGTGCGGAGTGGGAATTCGGTGGCTTACCAGCTTGGCTTTTAACCAAAGATATGAGGCTTCGTTCCTCAGATCCTGCTTATATTGAAGCTGTCGGTCGCTACTATGACCAGCTCTTGTCACGGTTGGTGCCACATTTGTTGGACAATGATGGCAATATCCTTATGATGCAGGTTGAAAATGAGTATGGTTCTTATGGCGAAGATAAGGCTTACCTAAGAGCAATTCGACAGTTGATGGAAGAGCGTGGCGTAACCTGTCCACTCTTTACATCAGATGGTCCATGGAGAGCTACTCTGAAAGCTGGAACCTTAATCGAAGATGACCTCTTTGTGACAGGGAACTTTGGTTCTAAGGCACCTTATAACTTTTCACAGATGCAGGAATTCTTTGATGAGCATGGCAAGAAATGGCCGCTCATGTGTATGGAGTTCTGGGACGGCTGGTTCAATCGTTGGAAAGAACCGATTATCACACGGGATCCAAAAGAGTTGGCAGATGCAGTTCGAGAAGTTTTGGAACAAGGCTCTATCAATCTTTACATGTTCCACGGTGGTACAAACTTTGGCTTCATGAATGGTTGCTCAGCTCGAGGGACTTTGGACCTGCCACAAGTTACATCTTATGATTACGATGCCCTTCTAGATGAGGAAGGAAATCCAACTGCCAAATATCTGGCAGTCAAGAAGATGATGGCAACACATTTTCCAGAGTATCCGCAGTTGGAGCCACTCTACAAAGAGAGTATGGAGTTGGATGCTATTCCACTAGTTGAAAAAGTTTCCTTGTTTGAAACCTTGGATAGCTTGTCAAGTCCAGTAGAAAGCCTCTATCCTAAAAAGATGGAGGAGTTGGGACAAAGCTATGGCTATCTACTTTATCGAACAGAAACAAACTGGGATGCAGAAGAAGAAAGACTTCGTATCATTGACGGTCGAGATAGGGCTCAGCTTTATGTCGATGGTCAGTGGGTTGAAACCCAATATCAGACAGAGATTGGGGAAGATATTTTTTATCAAGGTGAAAAGAAAGCGCTATCTAGGCTAGATATCTTGGTAGAAAATATGGGGCGTGTCAACTATGGACATAAGTTCTTAGCGGATACGCAACGTAAGGGAATTCGGACAGGGGTTTGTAAGGATTTGCACTTCTTACTAAACTGGAAACACTATCCACTCCCACTAGACAATCCTGAGAAAATTGATTTTTCAAAAGGATGGACAGAAGGACAACCAGCCTTTTACGCTTATGACTTTACAGTCGAAGAGCCAAAAGATACTTACCTAGACTTGTCTGAGTTTGGTAAGGGAGTTGCCTTTGTAAACGGGCAGAATCTAGGACGTTTTTGGAACGTCGGCCCAACCCTCTCGCTTTATATCCCTCATAGCTATCTCAAGGAAGGTGCCAATCGTATCATCATCTTTGAAACAGAGGGCCAATATAAAGAAGAGATTCATTTAACTCGTAAACCTACACTAAAACACATAAAGGGGGAAAACTTATGACAATTGTAGGATGCCGTATCGATGGACGTTTGATCCACGGACAAGTAGCCAATCTATGGGCTGGAAAACTAAATGTTTCACGTATCATGGTTGTAGATGACGAAGTTGTCAACAACGACGTTGAAAAGAGTGGTTTGAAACTTGCAACACCACCAGGTGTGAAGTTGAGTATTTTGCCAATTGAGAAAGCGGCAGCCAATATTCTTGCTGGAAAATACGATAGCCAACGTCTCTTTATCGTGGCTCGTAAACCAGACCGCTTCCTTGGTTTGGTAGAAGCAGGTGTACCAATTGAAACCCTTAATGTTGGGAATATGTCTCAAACACCAGAAACTCGCGCCATCACACGTTCTATCAACGTAGTGGACAAGGATGTGGAAGACTTCCACAAATTGGCAGAAAAAGGTGTTAAACTTACTGCTCAAATGGTTCCAAATGATCCAATTTCAGACTTTTTGAGCTTATTAAAATAGGAAAAAATTTTTAGGAGGTCATTGTTATGATACAATGGTGGCAAATTTTACTTCTCACTTTGTACTCAGCTTATCAAATCTGTGATGAGTTGACGATCGTTTCATCTGCAGGTTCCCCTGTATTTGCTGGTTTCATTACTGGTTTGATTATGGGAGATGTGACTACTGGTCTGCTTATCGGTGGTAACTTGCAACTGTTCGTTCTTGGGGTTGGTACCTTCGGTGGTGCTTCTCGTATCGACGCAACTTCTGGTGCGGTTCTTGCGACAGCCTTCTCTGTTTCACAAGGAATTGATACAGCACTTGCGATCACAACAATCGCTGTACCAGTAGCAGCTCTCTTGACATACTTCGACGTTCTTGGACGTATGACAACTACTTTCTTCGCACACCGTATTGATGCTGCAATCGAACGCTTTGACTATAAAGGTATTGAACGTAACTACTTGCTTGGTGCGATTCCTTGGGCTTTATCTCGTGCCCTTCCAGTCTTCTTCGCGCTTGCATTTGGTGGTGAATTTGTACAACACGTAGTAGACTTCGTTACAAAATACCAGTGGGTTGCAGATGGTTTGACACTTGCAGGACGTATGCTTCCAGGTCTTGGATTTGCAATCTTGCTTCGTTACCTTCCAGTTAAACGTAACCTTCACTACCTTGCAATGGGATTTGGTTTGACAGCTATGTTGACTGTTCTTTACTCATATGTAACAGGTCTTGGTGGCGCTGTTGCTGGTATCGTAGGTACTCTACCGAAAGATGTTGCTGAAAAAATTGGTTTCGTGAACAACTTCAAAGGTTTGTCTATGATTGGTATCTCTATCGTAGGTATCTTCCTTGCAGTGCTTCACTTCAAAAATAGCCAAAAAGTAGCTGTAGCAGAACCTTCTACACCATCAGAAAGTGGGGAAATCGAAGATGACGAATTCTAATTACAAACTTACAAAAGAAGATTTTAATCAAATCAACAAACGTAGCTTGTTTACTTTCCAATTGGGTTGGAACTACGAACGTATGCAAGCTTCTGGTTACCTTTACATGATCTTGCCTCAATTGCGTAAAATGTATGGGGATGGAACTCCTGAATTGAAAGAAATGATGAAAGTTCATACTCAATTCTTCAATACTTCACCATTCTTCCACACCATTATCGCTGGTTTTGACCTTGCCATGGAAGAAAAAGATGGTGTGGGTTCAAAAGACGCCGTTAATGGTATCAAGACAGGTTTGATGGGACCATTCGCTCCTCTTGGAGATACAATCTTTGGTTCACTTGTACCTGCGATCATGGGATCTATCGCAGCAACTATGGCTATCGGTGGTCAACCTTGGGGTATCTTCCTTTGGATTGCAGTTGCAGTAGCGTATGATATCTTCCGTTGGAAACAGTTGGAATTTGCCTACAAAGAAGGGGTTAACCTTATCAACAATATGCAAAGTACCTTGACAGCTTTGATTGACGCTGCATCTGTACTTGGTGTCTTCATGATGGGTGCTCTTGTAGCAACAATGATCAACTTTGAAATTTCTTACAAGTTGCCAATCGGTGAAAAGATGATTGATTTCCAAGACATCTTGAACCAAATCTTCCCACGTTTGCTTCCAGCAATCTTTACTGCCTTTATCTTCTGGTTGCTTGGTAAGAAAGGTATGACCTCTACTAAAGCTATCGGTATCATTATCGCTCTTGCAGTAGGTCTTTCTGCCTTTGGTAAATTTGTACTTGGAATGGGCGCATAATTTATGGCTAAATCATTAATTTTGGTGAGTCATGGTCGCTTCTGTGAAGAACTTAAAGGTAGCACTGAAATGATCATGGGTCCACAAGACAATATTCATGCAGTGGCTCTTCTTCCAGAAGATGGCCCAGAAGAATTTACTGCAAAATTTGAAGCAGCTATTGAAGGTTTGGATGATTTCCTAGTCTTTGCGGATCTTCTCGGTGGAACACCATGTAACGTGGTAAGCCGTTTGATTATGGAAGGTCGTGACATCGAACTTTACGCAGGGATGAATCTTCCAATGGTGATTGAATTTATCAATGCGAGCCTTACAGGTGCAGATGCGGACTATAAGAACCGTGCTGCAGAAAGCATTGTGAAAGTTAATGACCTGTTAGCTGGCTTCGATGATGACGAAGATGAATAATACTCTTCGAAAATCTCTTTAAACCATACTAGGGTCGCCTTGCCGTATAGATGTTACTGACTTCGTCAGTTCTATCTGCAACCTCAAAACAGTGTTTTGAGCAGCTTGCGGCTAGTTTCCTAGTTTGCTCTTTGATTTTCATTGAGTATACGATGTGACAACGTGAAAATCGTTAGAGCATTTTATATAGAATATACATGGGAATGGGGCTTACTCCCATTCCCATATTTAATAGAAAAAGAGGAACTCAATGCTACATTATACAAAAGAAGATTTGCTCGAATTGGGTGCAGAAATCACTACACGTGAAATCTACCAACAACCAGATGTATGGAGAGAAGCTTTTGAATCTTATCAAGCAAAACGTGAAGAAATTGCAGCCTTCCTGCAAGAGATTGCGGATAAACATGACTATATCAAGGTTATTTTGACAGGTGCTGGGACTTCTGCTTATGTGGGAGATACCTTGGTGCCTTACTTTAAGGAAGTCTATGACGAACGCAAATGGAATTTCAATGCTATTGCGACAACAGATATCGTTGCCAATCCAGAAACTTATTTGAAAAAAGATGTGGCAACTGTCCTTGTATCTTTTGCTCGTAGTGGGAACTCTCCCGAAAGTGTGGCGACTGTTGATTTGGCAAAAGCCTTGGTGGATGAGCTTTATCAAGTGACTATTACTTGTGCAGCAGATGGTAAATTGGCTCTTCAAGCTCATGGAGATGACCGCAATCTCTTGCTTTTGCAACCAGCTGCTTCTAATGATGCTGGCTTTGCCATGACCTCTAGCTTTACGTCTATGATGTTGACAGCTCTCTTAGTCTTTGATCCTACAGAATTTGCTGTTAAGTCTGAACGTTTTGAAGTTGTATCTAGTCTTGCCCGTAAAATTCTAGACAATGCAGAAGATGTCAAAGAACTTGTTGACCTAGACTTTAACCGTGTCATCTATCTAGGCGCTGGTCCTTTCTTTGGACTTGCTCATGAAGCTCAGCTCAAGATTTTGGAACTGACTGCTGGTCAAGTTGCGACTATGTATGAAAGCCCAGTCGGCTTCCGTCACGGTCCAAAATCACTGATCAACGAAGATACAGTTGTCTTGGTCTTTGGTACAACAACAGACTACACTCGCAAGTACGACTTGGATTTGGTTCGTGAAGTTGCTGGTGACCAGATTGCTCGCCGTGTTGTGCTTTTGAGTGATCAAGCCTTTGGTCTTGCAAATGTCAAAGAAGTGGCCCTTGGTTGTGGCGGTGTCTTGAATGATATTTACCGTGTCTTCCCTTACATCGTTTATGCCCAACTCTTTGCCCTATTGACTTCACTCAAGGTAGAAAATAAACCAGATACACCGTCTCCTACAGGTACAGTAAACCGTGTGGTACAAGGTGTTATCATCCACGAATATCAAAAGTAATACTGCGTTTATAGATTCTTGATAAAGGAGTTTGTAAATCATACAAGTAAACCATAGATTGTCAGTAGGCTTTCTATGGTTTGTTTGCTTGAGAGAAATAGTAAAAGGAGAACAGAATGAAAGCATACACAGAGCGTGTATTTGGAAATGTTGAGGGCAAGGATGTCTTGGCCTATCGTTTTGAGACAGACGGTGGCTACCAGCTTGAGGTTATGACTTATGGTGCGACCATCTTGCGCTATGTCACGCCTGACAAGGCTGGAAATTTTGCCAATGTAATCTTGGGATTTGATGACTTTGATAGCTATGTAGGCAATAGTCCCAAGCATGGAGCTAGTGTAGGTCCTGTGGCAGGTCGTATTGCTGGCGCGACCTTTGAGCTTAATGGCAAGACCTATGACCTTGAAGTCAACAATGCTAGCAACTGCAACCACAGTGGTTCAACTGGTTGGGATTCCAGCTTGTTTGAACTAGTTGAAGTGAGCGACCATGGCTTGACCCTCTACACAGAGCGTACAGATGGGATAGGAGGATTTCCAGGAAATCTCAAGATCTGGATTAGTTACCACTTGGAAGAAACTGGTGCCTATGAAATCAGCTACAAGGTAACAACAGATCAGGATACGCTGGTCAATCCAACCAACCACAGCTATTTCAACTTGTCTGGTGATTTCACGCAGACCATTGACCGTCATGTCTTCCAACTAAACACAGAGGGCATTTACCCAATCGCTCCTGACGGTGTTCCGGCCAAAACTCCAGATGCTACTCGTGATGTGGTTAAACACCTCTACAATGGTGCTTTGTTGAAAGATATCTTTGCAGAAGAAGATGAGCAAATCCAGCTGGTATCTGGTTTGGATCACCCATTTGCCCTTCCTGCAGGCCATGACAATGCTGGTTTCCTTTATGACCAAAATTCGGGTCGCTTCCTGCTTTTCAAGACAGAGGCTCCTTGTTTTGTGGTCTACACAGCAAACTTTGTGGATGAGAGTGTACTTGTGGCTGGCAAACCAATGGTACAGCACAATGGGATTGCCCTTGAAGCGCAAGTTTTACCAGATGCCATTCACAGTGACCTTAAAGACCAAGTCATTCTCAAAGCTGGTCAAACCTTCACTAGTAAGACACGTTATGAGCTTGTTGTGAAATAAAAGGATAGGAATTTCTACTTTTTGGGGAATAGTATTTACCTTATAACATTAGTAGAAATGGGCAAAGAATAGGAAAATATGATATAATTTAATATTGAAAATACCTGTCCTATCCAAAGGATAAAAGGAGAAAAAAATGAAGAAAATTGTATTTGCTAGCGCCTTGGCTTTGACTTTAGCTGGAGCAGTTTTGACAAATGATGTTTTTGCCAATGACAGACTAGTAGCAACACAATCTGCAGATGGTAGAAATGAAAATGTCTTGAGTTCAGAAGTGCTTAACCCTGCTAGTGGCAATGTTTTGGTTGGATTAAAGGGAGAATTTTTGACTCCAGACCAACAAGCTATCTTAGATGCCATCAATGCTATCCGTAAAGAGGCAGCTGACGAAGGTTTGGTAGATAAGTATGTCCCTATCAAATGGTCGACTGACCTAGAAAAGGCAGCTTTTGCCAGAGCTGCAGAAGCTTCTGTAACCATGGACCATACTCGTCTTTCTGGTAAAGAAATCTGGAGCGCCTTCCCATCAGGAAACAGTGTACTAGGAGAAAACTTGGGTTGGAACCATGATGGTTTCCTAAAAGCTCTTGAACAATGGCGTGCTGAAAAAGCAGACTACGTGAAGAAAAAATCAGGTGGTTCAACAAATGGTGGATCTGGTCATTATCAGACTTTGATTAGTCCTAAATTTACACACATGGGGATTGCTGCCTTTAAGAACCCAAATAACCCATATAATGCCGTAACGATTGCTCAGGCTTTTGGTGATGCTGCTACTTCAGAAGAGTTGGTAGGCAGTTACGGTCCGGCTATCCAGTATGCAGAAGTGACTTCATCTAACTTGTCAACAGTTAAAAATAAAGCAGTCGTAGTTGAAAAAGCGCTGAAAGAATTTAGAACTTCTAGTTCAGACCAATCTGGTTGGGTGAAAACAGATGGGAAATGGTATTTCTATGAGTCTGGTGATCTGAAGACAGGCTGGGTGAAAACGGGTGGTAAATGGTACTACTTGGATGACCTAGGTGTCATGCAGACAGGATTTGTAAAAGTAGATGGTAGCTGGTATTACTTGAGTAGCTCAGGTGCTATGTTTACAGGCTGGGGTACAGACGGAAATAGATGGTTCTACTTTGATGGCTCAGGAGCTATGAAGACAGGCTGGCTCAAAGAAAATGGAGTTTGGTACTACCTTGATGCGTCTGGTATCATGAAGACAGGTTGGTTTAAAGTTGGCCAATACTGGTACTATGCATATGGCTCTGGAGCTTTGGCAGTCAGCACAACAACACCAGACGGTTATAAAGTAAATGGCAACGGTGAATGGGTAAACTAGAAACTAAAGGAGTTGCTTTAACAACTTTAGATAACCTATATTTGTTAATATAATTTTAAAGATGGAGAGAAGAAATAGTACTTCTCTTCATTTTTATGGCTCTTTTCAACTGTAGTGGGTTGAGAAAAGCTAAGATCTGAGTCTGAGACAAAATAGTTCTCAGCCACAAAAAAGCTAGAGATTTCCAATTGCGGAACTCTAGCTTTTTAATTTTGAGTCGTTCTCTTATTGTATTTTAGGAGGTTATCGGTCATAAGTACCAATCCCATGTCAATTCTCATTTGACGCTTCCCTCTCAGATTACATCTCTTGTAACCCAAACAAGCCTTTATCTGCCCAAAGACAGGTTCCACATCAATCTTGCGTTGAGCGAAAATCTGTCTACCTTTGGGAGATAAAAGCGCCTGGCATTCTTTCGTTTTTAAGTGCTGATAGCGTTCGTTCATATACAGTCCCTTTTGAGGGGCTGATTCAGGTTCATCAGCGTAGTAAACCTCGATTTCCTGTTGAAAGTCCGTCTGTGTTTTCTGATGTTTGATATGGTGAAAACGATAGTACCACTCTTCAGGATGTGTATAGCTATCCTCCTTGTCATTATAATGCCAATTCGCTAAGTTTCTAGCTGACTGTTTATACCCTCTCTTCTGTTCCTTATCAAACATGGCATATTTAATCAGATGGTTTACCTGCTTTTCATCTAAACGAAGGAGGTTCTCTTCACTTCCATATCCAGCATCTGCGACAACTGTCTGTACGTCATGTGGATAGGTTTCAAGGAATGGCAGAAGAGTCTTGGTGTCTGTCGGATTTGAGAAGACATCATAGTGAAGAACAAATTGGTTTTCAGTAGCGATTTGAAGATTATAAGCAGCCTTGAGTTAACCATTTTTCATATGATCTTCCTTCATCCGCATAAAAGTGGCATCTGGATCGGTTTTGGAAAAACTGTTATGCCCTTCAAATGTCTCCTGATAGTTCTCATATTTTTCAGCACGTACTGAAAAATCCTCCTTGACTTGACGCAAGACTTTCTTGAGTTTACGACGTTGGGTTTTACGTTCATCCTTTCCTGTAACGGGTGTCTCCTCAATGTCCTAGTTCAATTTTTTC
Organism: Streptococcus sp. 27098_8_103; assembly: GCF_041432345.1. Classification (GTDB taxonomy): domain Bacteria; phylum Bacillota; class Bacilli; order Lactobacillales; family Streptococcaceae; genus Streptococcus; species Streptococcus mitis_BV. The sequence goes on along the minus strand of NZ_JAPVZK010000013.1, from coordinate 6,782 downwards.
AATTCTTCTTCAAGGACTTGAGCGAATTCAAGCAACTACTCTGAGGAGATAGGCTCTTGTGTATCCAGTTCGATAGCTTGATGGATAAGAGGAGTGATTTCTTCTTGAAAATAGATCTGTAGCTGTTCTTGAAGTTTGACGGAAAACTTGTCCGTTGCTTTTTTCCACACGAAACTATACTTGTTGGCATTGGCTTCAATCTTAGTCCCGTCAATAAACAGACAATCTAAAGTCACTAACTCTTCCATTTTTAAACGAAGATTGATGTCAATGAAAAGATTACGAATGAGTTCTTCCATCCCTTCAGCGACACGAAACCGATTGATGGTGCCGTAGCTGACAACCAACTGTCCTGTTAGGTACTGCATAGCCAGATTTTCAACCAGCATTTTTTAAATTTTTCGTCCAGAGAAAATCCCTTGTGAATAGGCAAATAGCAGAGTAGCTAAAAGCATCTTAGGATGATAAGATGGGCGACCAAATTCATGATAGAAGTCATGAAAGTGATGATCCTCCAAGCTATTCACCACCTTTTCAATAGTAAAAACGAGATGGTCTTGTGGCAAGAAGGAACTAATTTCTAGTGGTAAAGTTGTTTGATTTGTGTTATAGTGAATATGCATGGGATAGCCTTTCTAAATGGTTTATTGGGCAATTTTATTTTACCAAGACTATCGCAGCCATGCAAAAAAAGCAACGGATTTGCCGTTGCTTTTTTTGCAAGCTAAGGGATTTTTGTCCCAGACTCTTTCTTTTTTGATGTTCAACGCGATAAAAATCCTTTTTTTGAAGTTTTCAAAGTTTCGAAAACCAAAGGCATTGCGCTTGATGAGTTTGATGAGATTATTAGTGGCTTCCAATTTGGCGTTGGAATAGGGTAACTGAAGGGCATTGACGATTTTCTCTTTGTCCTTTAGAAAGGTTTTAAAGACAGTCTGAAAAAGAGGATGAATCTGCTTTAGATTGTCCTCAATGAGTCTGAAAAATTTTTCTGGTTCCTTATTCTGAAAGTGAAAAAGCAAGAGCTGATAGAGATTATAGTGGTCTTTCAAGTCTTCTGAATAGCTCAAAAGCTTGTCTAGGATTTCTTTATTGGTTAAGTGCATACGAAAAGTAGGGCGATAAAATCTCTTATCACTGAGTTTACGGCTATCCTGTTGGATAAGTTTCCAGTAACGCTTGATAGCCTTGTATTCATGGGATTTTCGATGAAACTGATTCATGATTTGGACACGAACGCGACTCATAGCATGGCTAAGATGTTGGAGTAAAACAGTCCAGTGAACTGTTTTAGCCTGAGCCTAGAAATTAGAAAGCGAAGCTGTTTAGCCAAGTCAAATAGATTGCAAGATGTTCACTTAATCAGAAGAACAACTTTCTTGCACTTGACTTGATAATTGGGGTATAATTAAATTTATAGGATTTTGATAGACAAAATTTCAGTCTTCAAAAATAGTATCCTTTGATTGTTAGAAATTGGTTTAATATGAAAGAAAAAATAATAAAATCATCAAATCAGCGACAACTATTCTCTTTTCGTAAGTATAAAGTTGGACTTTGTTCTGTTTTATTAGGTACAGCGTTGGTTTTTGGAGCTTCAGTGTCTAGCCCTGTTAGTGCAGCTGAACTTGAGAAAAAACCTTCTGTTACAGAAGGAACTGATGTTACAGGAAGCAGTACGGTGTCTAGTCCTAATGATGCTTCCAACAAAATATCTAATCATACAAATACAGTAGAAGATGCTCCAGTAGTCAATGTAACAGCTAGTGCTGATGAGATGAAAAAAGAAGACGATTACTACGCTCGTGAGATATTCAAGGGTTCAGAAGTGGTATCGGTAGATGACGTGGAGACAAATAATAAGGTAGATAAGAGTATTGATCTTAGTTCAGATCTACCAAAAGTCAAGAATTTAACCAATGCTACAGTTCATGTTGAGTTTAAAGCAACAGAAACGGTACCGAATTTATATAGTGTATTTTCTACCTCTAGTACTTCCAGTCGAAATGAGTATTTCCTTTTAGGAGTAAGTGGAAACAAGCCTGTTGTAGAGGCTAGAACAGGAAAAGAGGGGAGCTATCAGTACGATCGTTTTGAAGATGGAAAGGAAAGTATTCGTCCTAATGAGTGGAATTCGTTGACCTTTACTATTTCTCGACCTAATGTTAATGTAGATGCTGGTGAGGCGAAACTTTATGTTAATGGTAGGTTATCAAAATCTTCTGCTAAATCTGGTCTTTTTTTGACAGCTATGCAAAATTTGACCAATATGCAGTTAGGAGCTATGCAACGTGGAAATGGTAAAGTATGGGGGACTAATCTAGATATCCGTAATCTAACGATTTATGATTATGCCTTTAGTGACACAGAGGTAGGACAACGAAGTACTATTTTTCTTCGAGATCCTGAGGGAAACAAGGCTCTTGGTCCAGCTGAATTAACAGATAATAAGGCTGTTTTTCAGTCTGGATTGAATGGTCAGAAAAATAGTGATGGGATTTATTCTTATCGCATACCATCTTTGCTGAAAACGAATGATGGTACAATAATTGCAGGGGCAGATGAACGTCGTTTGCATTATTCTGACTGGGGTGATATTGGAATGGTTGTTCGTCGAAGTGAGGATGGAGGCAAAACTTGGGGTGAACGAATTAATATTTTAAATATTCGTGATAATCCAAGAGCTAGAAATGCTAATATTGGTTCTCCTACTTCTATTGATATGGTTTTAGTACAAGATTCCAAGACAAAGAAAATTTATTCTATCTACGATGTCTTTCCAGAAGGACAAGGAATTTTGGGTATGAGTGTTACTCGTGAAGAGTCTTATACAGTTGTCAATGGTCGAACATATCAGATAGTATATAAGGGTAGTGAGAAATATACTATTCGGGAAGATGATTATATTTATGATAGTAATAATCAAAAGACATCTTATCATGTAATCACTAAATCGACTCAGTCTGAAAATAAGTACAGTGATACAGGTGATTTGTATAATGGTAGTAAGTTAGTGGGAAATATATATTTTACCCCAACAACTGACTCGCCTTTTCGTGTAGCCAAGGATAATTTTATATGGATTTCAGAGAGCAATGATGACGGAAAAACTTGGTCAGCACCAAGGGACATTACACCCCAGATAAAGAAAGATTGGATGAAATTTTTGGGTACGGGTCCAGGTTCAGGTGTTGCATTGAAGCATGGTCAATATGCAGGGCGTTTAGTAGTACCTATGTATTCAACTAATTATGTATCTCATCTCAATGGTTCTCAGTCTTCTCGTGTAATTTATTCTGATGATCATGGTTTGACTTGGCATATGGGAGCTTCTCCTAATGATGGTCGTATCTTCAGAGGGGAAGCTTTGAATTCTAATACTATGAGAAACACAGCAGCAGAATTGACTGAGGCTACTGTTGTCGAGTTAAACGATGGAACACTCAAGATGTTTATGCGTAATCGAAGTGGTCATGTTCAATTTTCTACTAGTAAAGATGGTGGTGCTACTTGGGGTGCTGTTGAAACAATTAGTGATATTCCAGATGTTTATGTACAACTTTCAGCAGTTCACACTGTGCAAAATGGTCGGGAGTACATTGTATTAGTAAATGCTAATGGACGTGGTCGTGAAAATGGTTATGCTCGACTTGCAGAAGTTCAATCAGATGGTAGTTTGAAATGGATCAGACATAATTTGGTCCAAGCTGGTAAGTTTGCTTATAATTCTGTTCAAAATCTAGGTAATGGTGAGTTTGGTCTTCTCTATGAGCACAGTGAAGATGGTGAAAATGACTATACTCTTTCCTTTAGAAAGTTTAACTGGGATTTCTTAAATCCAACGGTTCGGGCAGTTTCTGCTCAAGTGACGACAGATGATAAATTAGTTTCTATACGTTATGATGGTGAGGTACTTGCTCGAAAAGGCCTGGTTTTAACATTATCTAATGGTAGAAAACTGCCTTTTGTTACTCAGTATGATAATCGTACCCTTCTTTTCCAATGGCAACCAGAGGATGAGGGGGCGACTGTAACAGGTATTCAAACAGGGACTTTGGATAGCGTGACAGATATTCCACTGGATACTACCAATGTTCGTCTGCCAATCCGTACTCGCACTGTTGAACCAACGGATCCAAAAGTGGCAGATTCTCTCCTTTATCCTGATATCAACAATGACTTAAGGTGGCCAGCTGGTTTGAGCTACGATGATTTGAATAGAACTGTAACCCGAACTATACATTATGTTGCTGATGACGGAAAAGTTTTCCCAGATACAGTACAGACAGTCGCTTATAGTCGTAATGCTATTGTTGATCTGGTTAAAGGCACGGTTACTTATGGTTCTTGGGTCTTGGCTAAGTCAGAGTTTGACAGTCTTGTTGTTCCTATACAGGCTGGATATTTGGCTGATAGATCTTTGATTACTAACCAAAATATCGAAAAAGATGTTCATACTTTGGTACCAATTTCGGTGACAACTAGTGTCCGTTATAAGAAATTAGGTTCTTGGATTGTTCAAACTCCAAATTCTGAAATGAATAGGATATCTTATCCCAATAGCTATTTAGATGCGAGTGTTATCGGCAATCATAGCACGGTTACCATTCCTTATATAGCGGGTTACCGTGCGATTGGGAAAGATGGGAATTATTTGACCTTGAAAAATACGGATCGTCCAGCAGAAGGATATCTAGCACCACGTCCTGATGATGCCACCCAAGATAGCATCATTCGTTATGATAAAGATAATCAAAGTGCTCAGATTCGTTTTGTGAATCAATCTAATAAAGCGGTCTTATCAACTGTTTCTTTAACTGGAAAAACAGGTGAAGTGATTGATAGTAAGTCTGTAGACAGGGAAATTTTATCTTTCTTGAACAAAGGTTATCGGATTGTTACAGATGAATTTCATCAGATACTAACTCCTGTTTATGGTGACAACAGTCGTGTGGTTACTCAATTTACTATTGTGCTTACACCAAGGGTGGAGAAGATTGATGCTAGTCAGTATAAAGAAAAAGATTCATTGGTAGATAGCCAGTTGAAGCTTACTTGGCCAGCTGGTTTGACAGAAAAAGACTTACAGAAGTCGGTTAGTCGTACGACTCGTTTCTTGAATACACAAGGTGAGGAAATTGCGCCTGCTCACGAAGCTGTTCTTAATTATAGAAGAACAGCAACTGTTAATCTTGTAACCAAAGCTGTTCTTTATACGGGTTGGATTGCTGAACAAAATAAATTTCCAGCAGTTTCAGCTCCAGTTGTGAGTGGTTATCTAGCAAATGAATTGGAGAAACCAGAATTATCAAGTACTCCAAATATCCCAGCAAGAGTGGATGCTATTCATTATCGCAAACTTGGACAATGGGTACTAAAATTACCGTCAGAGACAATAAAAATAACTTATCCTAACGACCGTAGTAATGCAGGACGTGTTGGAACAGATCAGTCAACGGCTCCAGTTGTGACAGGTTATCAAGCTAAATATCAAGATAAAAACCTAGTTTTAGCACAGGATGGAAGAAGTTATATTCTTTCCCTTCCAGAAGATGTTACACGTGATATGATAATTGACTACACTCGTATTCCAGCTGTAGAAGGGAAAGAAGAAGTTCGTGAAACGGTATCAATTCCGTACGAACGCTTGACTGAGGTTAGCTCTGATCTCTATACAGATCAAACTCAGCTGAAACATTCAGGTCGTGCAGGTTCTAAGACTGTTGTGAAGCTATACCAAACACTGGATGGCGTGAAAACAGACAAGGTTCTCTCTGTCCGTGAGGAAAATATAGTTGCCTCTCAACCCGAGATTATCCTAGTTGGTACTAAGCCTATTAAGAGTCGAGAAAGCGTTGTTAGCATAGAAGAAATCGCACCAGTACTTGTGTACCGTGAGGACACTTCGCTTCTGAAAGGTCAAAGTCAGACTGTTCAAGGTCGTGCAGGTCAGCGTAAGATTATCACTATCTATGAAACAGACCACGGTATACGTACTGGAATTATCCTTTCTCAAACCAGTGAAATTGTGCAAGAAGCAACCCCAACAATCATCTATCAGGGTGTGAAGGTTATCGGTCGTACTACTCCAGAAGATGGTCCTCTATCGCCAATGGTTGAAAAACCAAGTGTAGAAACCCGTATAGAGGAGACTGACTTTACTACTGAATATAGGGATAGTGCTAGCTTACCAAAAGGTCAAACCAAGGTCTTGGTTGCAGGAGAGAAAGGTCAGCGTACCATCATTACAGAAATTAGTAGTGACAATGGTGTAGAAACACGTCGTGAGTTATCTAATACTATTACCAAGGAACCGATCCATCAAGTTGTCTTAATAGGGACCAAAGCTGTAGAAGGGGAAGAAGAAGTTCGTGAAACGGTATTAATTCCTTACGAACGCTTGACTGAGGTTAGCTCTGATCTCTATACAGATCAAACTCAGCTGAAACAGTCAGGTCGTGCAGGCTCTAAGAGTGTTGTGAAGATATACCAAACACTGGATGGAGTAAAAACAGAAAAGGTTCTCTCCGTCCGTGAGGAAAATATAGTTGCCTCTCAACCCGAGATTATCCTAGTTGGTACTAAGCCTATTAAGAGTCGAGAAAGCGTTGTTAGCATAGAAGAAATCGCACCAGTGCTTGTGTACCGTGAGGACACTTCGCTTCTGAAAGGTCAAAGTCAGACCGTTCAAGGTCGTGCAGGTCAGCGTAAGATTGTAACGATCTATGAAACAGACCATGGAATACGTACTGGAATGATCCTCTCTCAAACAAGTGAGATTG
>NZ_JAPVZK010000012.1:0-59851 GCF_041432345.1 Streptococcus sp. 27098_8_103 | reverse complement strand
ACAAAAATAGCCCTTCGGATAAAATCCGAGGGGCTAGAAACGTTGTTAAATCAACGGCCGAACTTTTGAATTTCAAGGTTCGGGATAAAATAGTTCACTGAACTATTTTATTTTTTCAAGTTGTAGAATGATTTCAATCCACGGTATTCTGCTACTTCACCAAGTTGGTCTTCGATGCGAAGCAATTGGTTGTATTTAGCGATACGGTCTGTACGTGAAAGTGAACCAGTCTTGATTTGTCCTGCGTTAGTTGCAACTGCGATGTCAGCGATTGTTGAATCTTCAGTTTCACCTGAACGGTGTGATACAACGGCAGTGTAACCAGCTTCTTTAGCCATTTCGATAGCTTCAAAAGTTTCAGTAAGAGTACCGATTTGGTTAACTTTGATAAGGATTGAGTTAGCAGCACCTTCTTGAATACCACGTTCAAGGTAGTCAGTGTTTGTTACGAAGAAGTCGTCACCAACAAGTTGTACTTTCTTACCAAGACGTTCAGTAAGAGCTTTCCAACCATCCCAGTCGTTTTCATCCATACCATCTTCGATAGTGATGATTGGGTATTTGTTAACCAATTCTTCAAGGTAGTCGATTTGTTCTGCAGATGTACGAACAGCAGCGCCTTCACCTTCAAATTTAGTATAGTCGTAAACTTTACGTTCTTTATCGTAGAATTCTGATGAAGCACAGTCAAATCCGATAAATACGTCTTTACCTGGAACATATCCAGCAACTTCGATCGCAGCAAGGATAGTTTCAACACCGTCTTCAGTTCCTTCGAAACGAGGAGCGAATCCACCTTCGTCACCTACGGCAGTTTCCAAACCACGTGATTTAAGGATTTTCTTAAGAGCGTGGAAGATTTCAGCACCGTAACGAAGAGCTTCTTTAAATGTTGGCGCACCAACTGGCAAGATCATGAACTCTTGGAAAGCGATTGGAGCGTCAGAGTGAGAACCACCGTTGATGATGTTCATCATTGGAGTTGGAAGAACTTTAGTGTTGAATCCACCAAGGTAGCTGTAAAGTGGGATTTCAAGGTAGTCAGCAGCAGCACGAGCTACAGCGATAGACACACCAAGGATTGCGTTTGCACCCAATTTACCTTTGTTAGGAGTACCGTCAAGAGCGATCATAGCACGGTCGATAGCTTGTTGATCACGTACATCGTAGCCAATGATAGCTTCAGCAATGATGTTGTTTACGTTGTCAACAGCTTTTTGTGTACCAAGACCACCGTAACGAGATTTGTCACCGTCGCGAAGTTCAACTGCTTCGTGTTCACCAGTAGAAGCTCCTGATGGAACCATACCACGTCCGAAAGCACCTGATTCAGTGTAAACTTCTACTTCAAGTGTTGGGTTACCGCGTGAGTCTAGGACTTCGCGAGCGTAAACATCAGTAATAATTGACATTTTTTACTCTCCTTATGAGTTAAATTTTTTACACCTCTATAATACCTTAAAACCCCTCCTTTTTCAAGAAAAAACGTTATCTTTGTGCAAATTTTCCTTAACTTTATAAAGTAATCGCTTTCTTTTGTCTGTTTTATTCTAACTTTTATGATATACTGTTTTCATGACAGATTTATCAAAACAATTACTTGAAAAAGCTCACGGTGGGCCAAAAATTAATCCGGATGAGCAAAGACGCTATCTTGGCACTTTTGAGGAAAGAGTTCTTGGATATGCAGATATTGACACAGCAAATAGTCCTCAGTTAGAAAAAGGCTTTTTATCCATTTTAGAAAACCTTCAGGAAAAAGCCGAGCCACTATTTGTGAAGATTTCACCAACTATCGAATTTGACAAACAAGTTTTCTACTTAAAAGAAGCAAAAGAAACTGATAGTCAAGCTACCATTGTATCTGAAGAGCATACTTCTTCTCCTTTTGGCCTGATTATCCATAGCAATGCACCAGTACAAGTAGAAGAAAAGGATCTTCGACTTGCTTTTCCAAAACTTTGGGAAGTTAAAAAGGAAGAACCAGCCAAAACATCCTTATGGAAGAAATGGTTTGGCTAAATCTTGCGCATATTTAATAAATTCCCTATATTGGCAGCCGTATGCTCCAAATAGAGACTGGCATTTTTCAAACTATCTTCTAGAGGTTCACTTTTCTCCAAAATTGAAAAAGCCGCTTGGATATTCTCAAATGGTAGGGAAGGTAAATCCTCAGCAATACTACCACAAATAGCAATGACAGGAACTCCGACAGGGGTTCTTTTTGCTACGCCTATCGGCGCTTTACCTGCTAAACTTTGACGATCTAGCCTTCCTTCTCCTACAACTACCAAGACAGCATCTGCAACTTTCTTATCAAAGTTGATTAGATCCAAGCAGGTATCTATTCCAGATACGATTCTTGCCTGAGCAAAGGCACACAAACCGGCAGCAATGCCCCCACCAGCTCCTGTTCCTTTAATTTCTAATGTTGCAGGTGAAACTTTTTCATAAAAATCTTGGATTGCCTGATCTACGGCCTCAAACATAGTAGGATCTAGGCCTTTTTGTTTGCCAAAAATATAGGTCGCACCTTGAGGACCACATAAGGGACTCACGACATCTGCTAAAATACGAATTTGCACATCTTCAGGAATTTCATAGCGATTTTCTATTGAAACAGAAGCTAAGTTCAATAAGGATTGACCACAAGAGGGCAAGACATTTCCATTCTTATCATAAAATTGATAACCTAAACCAGCAGCAATCCCCAGTCCTCCATCATTACTGGCCGTGCCACCAACACCGATATAGATATCTTTAATCCCTTTAGCAATGAGATGGCGAATCAACTCTCCGATACCACGAGTTTGGATTTGCAGTGGATTTCGTTTCTCTATCGGAATCTTTCCAAGACCAACCAAGTCATCTACTTCAAATAGTGCCAGTTCCCCTTTTTGAAAATAGCGCATGGCTTCTTTTGGTCCAAAAGGTCCTGTAACTTGGATCCATTTTTCTTCAAAGTCAATAGAATGTCTAATAGCATCAACGGTACCTTCTCCCCCATCACCAATAGGGCAGAGAAGACATTCTACATCTGCTATTGATTGTTGGAAGCCTCTTTTAATAGCTTCAGCCACCTCTTCAGCGGTCAAGCTTTCCTTAAATGAATCTGGTGCAATTACAATCTTCATATTTTACCCCATTCTAACCAGTCAATCAAAGGAAGAACTTCTAAAAAATCTCTCTTATCAACATAATTCGGTATTTCTTTTTTGAGCACTTCTTTGGCACAAAAGGCGATTCCTAGTCCTGCTGACTTCAACATTAATAAGTCATTAGCCCCATCACCGATTGCAATCGTTCTTTCTTTAGGAAGTTTTAGTTTATCTCTCCATTTTTCCAGAGTCTCTTTTTTGACCTCAGGACTTATAATTTGTCCAATCAATTTTCCAGTTAAAAGACCATCTTTGACTTCCAGTTGGTTGGCAGAGAAATGGGCAATGCCAAGTGATTTTGCTAATCGATCAACTATTGGTGTAAATCCACCGGACACCAGACCAACTAGGATGTCGTTCTTTTGGAGAATAGAGATAAATTTCTGGGCATTTGGCGTTAGATGAATAGTGTTGAAGACTTTATCAAAAACCGAAATAGGAAGACCTTCCAAGAAGGAAACTCTTTTTCTTAAACTACTTTCAAAGTTCAACTCTCCTCTCATTGCCCGACTTGTAATCTGCGAAATTTCTTCCTCACGACCTGCCTCTCTTCCCAACAAATCAATCACTTCTTCTAGGATTAAGGTTCCATCAACATCCATAACACACAATCCTTTTACTTGAGACATCACTCCTCCTCTCTAAATAGCCCAAAAATCGTATGAAATCATCATACGATTTTATCTATTAATTAACTAAACTATGGTACAAGTCAAGGTATGACCTGCAGGCTGTATCCCATGAGAAATCACACTCCATAGCTTGTTTTTGTAGATTTCTCCAAACGTCAGGATGGTTTCTATACAAGTCCAATGCTGTTTGGAAAGTCCAATTCAACCAGTAAGGAGATAGATTGTCAAAGCTAAAGCCAGTACCGCTTCCTTCTATTGGATTGAAAGCGCGAACGGTATCTCGCAAGCCACCAACTTCATGGACCAATGGCAAGGTTCCGTAACGCATAGCCATCATTTGAGACAAGCCACACGGTTCAAAACGACTCGGCATGAGGAAGAGGTCACAGGCAGCATAGATTTCTTGAGCTAGTTTGACATCAAAAGTGATATTTGCTGATAGCTTGTCTGGATAGATTTGAGCAAACCATGAGAAGGCTCCTTCAAAGGCTGGGTCGCCAGTTCCCAAAAGAACAATCTGAACATCTTCTTGCAAGATCTGGTGCAGACTTTCGACCACTACATCAAAACCTTTTTGACGTGTCAAACGAGAAACAATTCCCACCAGAGGAACGTCAGCTCTAACTGGCAAGCCAACTCTCTCTTGTAATTTTGCCTTATTCTGTGCTTTTCCAGACAAATCGTCCTGATTAAAATGATAATCTAATAGGGCATCCGTCTGAGGATTATACAGATCATCATCAATCCCATTCACGATACCAGAAACTTTACCAGACTCCATTCGAAGAATCTGATCCAAGTTACATCCAAACTGACTGGTCATAATTTCATGAGCATAACTAGGTGAAACGGTTGAAACACGGTCAGCATAAAGAATACCTGCCTTCATCCAGTTCAGACAGTTGTTCCACCGAAGGGTGCCATCAGCATAACGCTCAAAGCCAACTCCAAACAAATCCCATAACATTCCTTCTGAGAATTGTCCTTGGAATTCCAAATTATGAATGGTTAAAACAGTTTTTATTCCTTGATAGGCTTGAATCCAACGGTATTTTTCCTTTAACAAGAAAGGAATCATAGCTGTATGGTAGTCATGGACATGGAGAAGGTCAGGAATAAAGTCAATCCTTTCCATGGCCTCAATGGCAGCAAGTTGGAAAAAGGCAAAGCGTTCTCCGTCATCAAAATCACCGTAAACATGACCGCGGAAGAAATAATATTGGTTGTCAATAAAGTAGAAAGTCACACCGTTTAAGACTGTTTTCTTAATTCCACAATACTGTCTGCGCCAACCGACACTCACCTCAAAATGAAGAACATCTTCAATCTGATTTCCAAATTTAGCCTCTACCATGTCATAGTAGGGTAAAATCACTGCAACTTCATGCCCAGCTTTTACCAGTGATTTAGGAAGAGCGCCAATGACGTCTCCCAAACCACCTGTTTTTGAAAAGGGTGCACCCTCTGCTGCTACAAATAAAATTTTCATGAATGAATATCCTCTGTTACTTTGCTACCTTTCTTAACGACAACTGGATGTTCTGCAGTTCCTCGAATCACAACACCTGGCTCAACTTCCACACCCTTGTCCAAGATAGCATATTCGACCTGAGCACCTTCTCCAATAACAACGCGAGGGAAGAGTAGACTATCTTTAACCAAGCTATCCTTATGGACATGAATATTACGTGATAGAACAGAATTAGCCACTTGACCTTCAATGATACTACCAGAAGCAAACTGAGAAGTACTTACCTTAGATGTATTGGCATAGTAAGTTGGCTCTTCGTTTTTGACCTTTGTATAAATCTTTTGATTTGGTGAGAAGAGAGAGTAGAATTTTTGTGATTCAAGCATATCTTTGTTAGCTTGATAATAAGACTCTACAGAGTGAATATTTGCCAGATAACCTGTGTACTCGTAGGCAAAAGCCCCTTCTTTTGCAGCCAAATCCCGTAAAACATAGCGCAACTTCTCTGGATGTTCTTTCTTAGCTTCTTCTTCTAAGCGTTCAATCAACCAAGGTGTATCAACGACAAAGATATCTGTAGACATGTTATAGATTTGATCTGGTAACTTGCTATCAAAGAGTTTATGAGAACGAACATGGTCTGTTTCATCCACTTCCAAGATTGCGTTTACTTCTGAAATGTCTTTCTTAGCTAGCTTTTTATAAACTACAGTGATAGGTCCCTTTGTTGTACTATGTAGATGGAAAACTTGGTTCAAATCAATGTTAATCAAGACATCGCAGTTGAGGGCAACCGTTTGGTTTGAGCCAGAACGTTTCAAATAAGTAAGAAGCTGTTGGTAGTATTCTTTTCCAACTGTGCTACTTTCTACACGGGTATTGTAAATACCTAGATAATAGTGACTGAGAAGAGTTGATAAGCCCCACTCACGTCCTGAACGGATATGGTCAAAGACAGAACTGATATTATCTTGTTGGAAAATACCAAAGATACTACGGACACCTGCATTAGCAAGACTTGAAAGCGGGAAGTCAATCAAGCGATATTTCCCACCAAATGGCAAACTAGCTACTGGACGGTGGTCGGTCAATGTTGACATATCATGAAAACCAACTGTGTTTCCTAAAATGGCAGAATATTTATCAATCTTCATCTGTTGCTACCCCCACTACTTCATCATATCCTACAACTTGTACTTCTTCTGTTCCATCAATTTCGACACCATCAGAAATAACTGCGCCTTCACCAATAATGGCACGTTTGATTTTAGCTCCCTGACCAACAATTGCACCACTCATGATAACTGAATCTACTACTTCTGCCCCTTCGCGAACTTGCGCACCTGTTGAAAGGATAGAATGTTTAACAGTTCCATCTACAAAACAGCCATCGACAACCAAGGAATCTTCCACATGAGCATTTGCCCCAAGGAAGTTTGGTGGTGAAATTAAGTTTCTTGAGTAAATCTTCCATTGACGGTTACGGCTGTCCAAGGCATTCTCTGGAGAAATGTACTCCATGTTCGCTTCCCAAAGCGACTCAATCGTACCAACGTCTTTCCAGTAACCATTAAATTCGTAGGCATAAACACTTTCACCTGACTCAAGGTAATTTGGAATGACATTTTTACCGAAGTCTGACATATCGACATTGCTCTTTTCAGCAGCAACGAGCATATTGCGCAGACGTTGCCAATCAAAAATGTAAATTCCCATAGAAGCTTTGGTAGATTTAGGTTGAGCTGGTTTTTCTTCAAATTCAACAATACGATTGTTTGCATCTGTATTCATGATACCAAAACGGCTAGCTTCCTTAAGAGGAACATCAAGAACTGCGACTGTCAAACTAGCATTATTATCCTTGTGTGACTGGAGCATATCATCATAGTCCATTTTATAGATGTGGTCCCCAGAGAGAATTAGGACATACTCAGGATTGACACTGTCGATATAATCGATATTTTGGTAAATAGCGTGACTAGTCCCTTCGAACCAACGATTTCCTTCACTTGCAGAATAAGGTTGAAGAATAGAGACACCAGAATTGATACCGTCTAGTCCCCAGCTTGAACCATTCCCAATATGGTTATTGAGAGCAAGTGGCTGGTACTGTGTAATGACTCCAACATTGTGAATCCCTGAGTTGGCACAGTTTGAAAGAGCAAAGTCAATGATACGGTAGCGCCCACCAAATTGCACAGCTGGTTTTGCGATGCTTTGAGTGAGTTTACCGAGACGAGTTCCTTGCCCACCAGCAAGAATCAAAGCTAACATTTCATTCTTCATTTTCTACTCCTTTTTGGCTTTTATTTGTGACGGTTTTTGCAGATTTCAAGCGACGTTTGATTTTCCAAACACTTGCTCCCATAGCCGGTAGGGTAAAGGTTAAGGTCTGCTCATAATCTTTCCATAGTCCTTCTTGCGTTTGAACAGTTTGATTATGTTCTTTCCAAACGCCTCCCCACTCTTCTAACTCAGTATTCCAGACTTCTTCGTAAATCCCTGCAACAGGCAGACCAATGGTAAAATCTTTTCGTTCAACAGGTGCCATATTAAAGACGCAGACTAGCATATCATCCTTCTTCCCCTTACGGATGAAGGAAAGAACACTCTGGTCTCTATTATCCGCATCGATGATTTCAATGCCATCATAACTAGTATCAATTTCCCACAGACAGCGGTGGTCTTTGTAAAACTGGTTTAGCTGAGAAGTGAAATACTTCATCTTAGCATTCATTGGATCTTCTAGGTTTGACCATTCCAACTGTTCTTCAGATTTCCATTCTAGGAATTGCCCATATTCACTACCCATGAAGAGCAATTTTTTACCTGGGTGACAAATTTGGTAAGTGTAGAGATTGCGCAAGCCTGCGAATTGATTGTAGCGATCTCCCCACATCTTGTGCATCATACTCTTCTTGCCATGAACCACTTCATCGTGCGAGAATGGTAGGAGATAATTCTCCTTGAAGACATACATAAAGCTGAAAGTCACCAGGTTAAAGTCATATTTACGATAAATCGGATCTTCTTCATAGAAACGGAGAATGTCATTCATCCAACCCATATTCCATTTATAGTCAAATCCTAGACCATCTGAATCCCTAGTGTCAGTAATCTGAGTAGCAGATGAACTTTCCTCAGCTATCATCATAACGTCTGGATGAACTAGTTTAATCACATCATTCAAGCGTTGAAGGAAATAATAACCCTCATAGTTGAGATTGCCACCATCTTTATTAGGAGTCCATGGAGCATCATCGTAGTCAAGATAGAGCATGTTGCTAACCGCATCCACGCGAATACCATCTAAATGATAAAAATCAATCCAGAACTTAATACTAGAGATCAAGAAAGACTGGACTTCATTCTTTCCAAGATCAAAATTAAGTGCTCCCCAACCGTAGTTATGAGCCTTATTATGGTCTTGGTATTCAAAAGTCGGTGTTCCATCATAATAGGCCAAGGCATCATCATTGATAGTAAAGTGACCAGGTACCCAGTCTACAATAACGCCTATATTGTTTAAGTGACATTCCTCAACAAAATCTTGAAACTCTTCAGGACGACCATAGGCATGCTCTAGAGCAAAGTAACCCATAAGCTGATAGCCCCAACTCAAACCTAGTGGGTGAGACATCAGAGGCATAAACTCAATGTGGGTATAATTCATCTCAACCAAGTAAGGAATGAGTTCATCTTTCAATTGAGAAAAACTATAGGGGCTGCCATCAGGATTTCTCTTCCAAGAACCAGCATGAGTCTCGTAAATATTAACAGGACGCTCTTCAAAGCTCAAGCGTTTTCTACGGGCTAGCCAGAGACCATCCTTCCATTTTTTTTCTGGAATATCTGTTAAAATAGCACCAGTCCCAGGTCGTGCCTCATACCGTACAGCAAAAGGGTCAATCTTCATCAGCTGATGACCATTTGCACGTGTGATATGATACTTATAAATTTGACCTTCTTGAGCAAGACTGGTAAAGACTTCCCATACTCCAAATTCATTCCGTTCCATCGGAATTTGATGTTCAACCCAATTGGTGAAATCCCCTACCAAGTGAACAGCCTGAGCATTGGGTGCCCATACACGAAAAGTGTAGCCATACACACCATTTTTTTCTTCCCTATGAGCTCCCAGATAGTGCTGGAGGTGAAAATTTTTACCTGTTATAAAGGTTTCTAAAGCTTTTTTCTTATCCATACACCCTCCTGTTTCTGTAAGCGCTTTCTATAGATTTATTATACTACCTTTTTAGGGAAGATTCAAGTAAATTACGGAATTTGCTAAAAATTCTTTTGAAAGTCTTCAACAAATTCACTGATGTATTCACTTGTAAATCAAGGAATTTTCAGAAACGCTTTGAAAACGAAATGTTTTTTTACAATACTATCATAAAGTTCGTTATTTTACTAACAAAAAAATAATTTTAAGTAAAAAAGAAACCAGGAAATGAATTTCCTGATTTTATTAACAGATAAAGCACAACAAATGAATGTAAATTGTAAATCTATTCTACAAAACTTTAAAGACGCTGGCACTGACGCCACCAACCATGTCTTTATCACTTAAATGGCTATTGGTCACCAATAGTTCTAGATTTCCTGCATTTTCAAACTGGAAGTCTTGCCCTTTAGCATTAAAGACAACCAGTAAATGTTCTTCCCCATGAATCTCATAGACAATCCAACCACTATGTTCGTGGGCTGAATGAACAAAGACATGATGGTAAATATCATCATAAGTTGGGTAAGAAAAGGCACTGGTTTCTGTCTTCAATCGAATCATATGACGGATAAAGTCAATACTGTCTTGACGCTCATTAATCAAATCCCAGTTGACTTGATTCACGCTGTCAGGAGCATTATAGCTATTCATAGCACGCTCTCTATCATCATGTGTCAACTCACCATTTTCACCAGTCGCAACCAGTTTGGTACGACCAAATTCTTGACCGATTTCCATAAAGGCCATCCCTTGCATGAGTAGGTTCATAGCTGTGGCTGTCTCAACCTTGCGCATGATTTGTTCTGAACTTTGGTCTGGATGAAGAGTTGCCAATAAATCGTGAAGATTGTAATTGTCATGGGCTTCCACATAGTTAAGCACTTGATTTGGATGTATATAGGTTCCTAATTCACGACTGCCTAGGATTGCTTTGGCAAGAATTGGCTCTGTCGCAGCACCGCTGACAAAACCTGATTTAATTGCACCGTAAACTTCTCCACCTTTTACAGCATCACGCTGATTGTCATTAAAGAAACCAATATTTGGCATCTGGTAGGCATTGTCTTTCTTGGCCTTATCATAAGGCGCAAGACCTGTTCCCATATCCCAACCTTCTCCATAAAGGATAATGTTAGGGTCAATTTCATCCAAGCTCTGACGAATCATCTGCATGGTCTTAACATCATGAATCCCCATCAAATCAAAACGGAAGCCGTCAATATTGTATTCCTGCACCCAGTATAGAAGAGAATCAATCATATACTTGCGGAACATTTCGTGTTCACTAGCTGTTTCATTTCCAACACCCGTTCCATTCTGGAAGGTACCATCTGGATTCATACGATAGTAGTAATCAGGGACAGTTGTTTGGAAAGGTGCATCAACTACTGAGAAGGTATGATTATAGACCACATCCATAATAACACCAATACCCGCATCGTGATAGGCTTGAACCATGGCCTTCAAATCACGAATGACCTGAGCTGGATCATCTGGATTAGTAGAAAGGCTCGTTTCTGGTGCATTATAGTTTTGTGGGTCATAACCCCAGTTGTAGGTTACATTCCCACCCGCATCATATTCTTTGTGACGGTCTGCAATTGGTTGCAATTGAACATAATTATATCCCAGCTTCTTGATGTAATCAAAAGCAGTTGACTGACCATACTGGTTAACTGTTCCAGTCTGAGCAGCACCCAAGAAAGTTCCTCGAAGATGTTCATCCACACCTGAGGTCGGTGATTTGGTCAAATCACGAATATGCATTTCACAAATAACTGCCTTACATGGATTTGCCAAGCGCCAAGTAGCATCAGAACCGTGCTTGACCTCAAAATGTTCAACTTGCTTCTCATCATGACCAAGAATTGCTGAACGTTTGCCATCAGGACTGGTCGCGATGGTATAAGGATCGCGTGTCACTGTTTGGTGATGAGGGAATTGAACTTGATACTGATAAGCCTTACCAGTCAAATCTTCCTCAACATCCAAACTCCAGACACCGATTGTATTGTTCTTATGATTATAGGAGTAGCTATTGCCTCTCTCCATCTCAAAGGTCTTCCAAACAGGAGCATCGTTAGCGGCAGATTCATAAACGACAACCTGCACTTCTGTCGCTGTCGGAGCCCAGAGAGCAAAATGAGCTTGATTATCCTCTACCCGGCACCCCAATTCTCCTTGGTAACCCCAATGATGGTCAAAACTGGCACTGTTAATAGCCTTATCAAAGGCAAAAGGATTTTGATTTTTATAGAAAGGACTAGCAATAGCAGGATTTTCAGAATAATAAATTCTGTCATCCCCTTCCAAAATCCAAACCTCTGTTAAAAGAGGATAGTGATTAAAACGGATAGCATATTCTTTACTGGTTTGACCTGTATGAACCACAAAATTCAAGCTTTCTAGGGCATAAGCACTTGGGTGTTCAAAACTAAATAAGGCACCAAAATAATCTTCTTTGTAGGTCAGCAAATCAATTCGCTGGTCCTGACTTTTTACAAAAGAGCAAGTGTCATATTCTCCATTCTTGCGATGGTAATGAATGCGCATAGGGTAGTTATACATTGTTTATTTTTCCTTTTTACTTCTATTTTCTTTCTATTTCACTAATAATTTTTTGTCAATCTCGTCTCAATTAATAAACATAGTCATATTATCTAAACTCTGTTTTTAAACGATCATTACAAACTTTCTAGCCAAGCTTCATCTCGAACTTCGATACCAAGTTCTTGTGCTTTTTGCAGTTTGCTTCCAGCATCTGCTCCTGCAACGACGAGGTCGGTCTTTTTAGAAACACTGCCTGTTACCTTGGCACCCAGATTTTCTAGTTTGCTTTTAGCTTCTGAGCGCTTGAGCCGTTCCAATTTTCCAGTCAATACAACGGTCAAACCTGACAAGGCTGCGTCTGCTGCTACAGTCTGACCTTTATAGGTCAAATTGACCCCAGCTTCTCTCAATTCTCTGAGGAGAATTTCAAATCCATCTGTAGCAAAGTAAGTCTGAAGACTCTTGGCAATCACACCACCCAGACTCTCAATACTAGCCACTTCCTCTGGATCTGCCTGGGCCAGATTTTCAATCGAGTGAAAATGTTGAAGTAACAGCTGACTGGCCTTGCTTCCGACATGGCGAATCCCTAGTCCAAACAAGAGCTTTTCAGCAGAATTTTCCTTTGAATCTTGGATGGCCTGATAAAGTTTACCAGCGGACTTTTCCTTAACCCCCTCTAAAAGGAGGAAATCTTCTTCTTTCAAACGATAAATATCTGACACATCCTTGACTAAATTAGCAGCAAAGAGCTTCTCAACAATAGATGGACCAAAGCCTGTAATATTCATAGCATCACGAGAAGCAAAGTGAATCAAGCCTTCCATGATTTGGGCAGGGCAACGCGGATTGATACAACGCAGGGCCACTTCATCTTCAAAGTGCAACAAGCCGGAGTTACAACTTGGACAGTTTGTAGGGATATCTAGTTTTTCTTCAGAAACCCGTTTGGACTCTACCACACGTAAAACGGCAGGGATGATGTCACCAGCCTTATATACAATGACCGTATCGTCTTTACGAATATCTTTTTCAGCAATATAATCCACATTGTGTAGGGTTGCACGGCTAACAGTTGTTCCAGCTAGCTGAACAGGGGTCAGATTAGCAGTTGGAGTCACAACACCGGTACGACCAACTGTCCAATCAACTGACAAGAGTTGAGCTTCTTTTTCTTCAGCAGGAAACTTGTAAGCCACTGCCCACTTTGGAGCCTTGACGGTAAAACCAAGTTCTTCTTGGCTTGCTAAGTCATTAACCTTGATCACCACACCATCGATATCATAGGGAAGACTGTCTCGTTCCTGTCCTACTTCTTGGATAAAATCCCAGATTTCACCTATATTTTCAGCCAAGATTCGCTTAGGATTGACCACAAAACCAAGTTGTTCAAGGTGCTTCAAAACCTTTTCTTGGCTATCACGAGTTGAAGGGCTGGCTTCTTGATAGAGGAAGGTAGCAAGATTGCGCTTGGCAACTACTGCTGTATCCAACTGTCGCAGGGTGCCTGCTGCCGCATTCCGAGGATTGGCAAATTCAGGCTCTCCATTTTCTTGTCGTGCTTGGTTGACCTGGTCAAAAGAAGAGCGTGGCATATAACATTCCCCACGAACTGTAATATCAAGTTCTTCTGGTAAGGTCAAAGGAATGTCCTTAACACGCTTGAGGTTTTCCGTGATATTCTCCCCAACAGAACCGTCTCCACGTGTTGCACCAGCAAGCAAAATCCCCTTTTCATAAGTCAGCGAGATAGACAAGCCATCGATTTTCAGCTCACAAATATAGGTTGGATGGGCCACTTCCTTACGAACACGCGCATCAAAAGCTTCAAGCTCCTCACGTGAAAAAGCATCCTGCAAACTATAAAGAGGATACTGATGACTGTATTTTTCAAAACCATCTAAAACCTTGCCACCAACACGATGGGTCGGACTGTCTGCTAACACTTGATCTGGGTAGGCAGCTTCTAATTCGACCAACTCACGGTAAAGACGGTCATACTCACTGTCTGAAACCGACGGATTGTCGCTGGTATAGTACTCAGTCGCATAGCGATTGAGCAAGGCGACTAACTCATTCATTCTTTTATTCATAAAACCATTTTACCATAAATTAAACCCTTCTCACAAACGAGAAGGGCGGAAAAAACACTTAGATTGGAATTATTTTGAAGTCCAAGCAAACTTATGTCTCTTTTTCAAAATGAGTTCGAACATAAATAAACGATATACAAGACAAGATGATAACACCACTTCCAATTATCAGGAAAGAAGAGAGATGTACACTTGGCAGGACTGTCATAAATCCTTTTGCAATAGGCATAAATAGAATAGCTAAGGTAAAAATTGTACTTAGTACTCTCCCAAGAAATTCGCTCTCAACCTTGGTTTGTACTCGAGTAAAAAAGTGAATATTAAAAATCGTCATAAACAATTCACAAACTAAATTTCCAGAAAAGGAAAGCAAATTTGGAAGTGGTAATCCCATTATAAAAACTCCGACATCTGTCAAAGCTAGTAAAATCAAAAGATTATAAACATTAGCTTTAATTTTACTAGCTAGAAGAGCCCCAATGATGGAACCAATAGCCCCCATAGTTAAAATACTTGCATACGCTCCTTCTGACCCGTAAAGCTGATTCGAAAAGGGGAGGAGAAATTCAAAAGCGGCAAAAAAGAAATTAACGCTGGAAGCTACTAGCAAAAGGAAGAAAATTTCTTGCTGATGCCAGATATAGTGTAACCCATCCTTGATATCTACAAAAATATCTCTCCCAGTAAAAGCCTTTTTCTCTTGAACTTTTGCTTCCTCTTTTGGAAGGAAAGCCACTAGAATAAAAGCAATGAAAAAAGTCAGCGAGTCTAGCAGTAGCGTCATGTGGAGACTTGCAAATTGTAAAACAAGGAAGGAAAGAACAGGAGAGCTAACACCTACAACCTGCAAAACCAGCTCTAAGCGAGAGTTATAGATCACAATCTCATCTTTCTCAACAACCTCAGTTATAATGGCTTTATTAGCTGTACGAGAAAAGGCAAAAGCAATAGCCTGAACAATATTGGCAAAAATCAAAGCTCCAATCATCCAGCTGTCATTCCTTATAAAAGAAATAGCCAGACAAAGAATCCCACAAACAAGGTCTGTCACCATTAAAATCTTACGACGAGAAAATCGGTCTGATATAACTCCACCAAAGGGATTGACTAGAATGGATGTGACGAGTTCAGAAATCTGATAAATCCCTAGAACTGTCTGTCCTATCGTTCCCATTGATGCCAACCAAACACTGTTTCCATAATCATAGAGCATATTTCCTATCTTGTTTATAGCTCCTCGACTAATCAACTGTACTGCGTATCGATTCATAAAAACTCCTCTCAAATTTTGAAACTATTGTATCAAAATTTGGAGGAGTTTCTCATTTTTCCCATATTCAGGAAAATTAATCTTTGACAAATTTTTCGTAGTGTTCCTGATAGTAGGCTACTTGCTCTGGGAGACCTAACACGTCAAAAATATACATGGCCTCTTGCATTTGCTTACAACCTTCTTTACACTGTCCTTTTTGATATAAGGCAAAACCTTTTAGGTAATGTAAAATATTTCGTTCATAAAGACTAATGTTTTTACCGATAATCTTCTCTGTATAAGTCTCAAAATAGCTTGCATTGTCAAAAGAAAGATGCTCTAAACAATGCTGGTAACAATTGAGGGCCAAAATCAACACCAATCTCTTATGGCGACCAATCTCTTGGTAAAATTCTTCCCTCTCCATGACTTCTCTACCAATCCGAGTGACATAGTTCACATCGTAGAAACTATAGAGGTTCCCGAAAAGAATCAATTCATACATGGTCCATTCTTCCGTTTTGAAGAGATAATCTGCTACTTTATCCAAATCATCTTGCTTCATATCATAACTCGAATCTCTTTGACAAATCAGACCTTGTAGCAAAATCCAGTTCAGCTCAAAATAAAGGGGAGTCGTCGAACTCTTAGCCTTTTCAAGTTGTTCTTCTTGAAGCCTTTGAAAACCTGCAATATTATTTGAATAGTAAAGGGGCACAATTTGTCCCATCATGGCAACATGTTCATGATTATGGAAATCCCTAGCCTTGTCCATGAAATTTTCGATTGTTACATGAATGTTATCCAAAATCTCAAAGAAACGCGAGACTGCTAGGTCAGACTCCCCAAGCTCAAAGCGAGATAACTGAGAGGTTGAACAGGACTCCCCTGCCGCCTCCTTTAAAGAATAATTTCCACTTGTACGAAATTCACGAAATACTTTTCCAAGATGTTCCATCTTTACACCTGCTCTGATAATTCTTCCCACTCAAGCATGGCTTCTTCCTGACGGTGGCTGATTTTGTCCAGTTCAGCCTGCAATTCCATGAGTTTATCTGCATCGTTGGTTTCCAGCATTTGTTCAGAAATGTCTTGGCTTTGACTTTCTAACTCTTCGATTTCAGCTTCTAGACTTTCAATTTGTCGCATGAGTTTGCGAACTTCTTTTTGACTTTCTTTCTGGGCCTGGTAGTCATTAACTGGACTTGATTCTTTTACTTGATTGTTAGTTGAAGCTTCCTCAGCCTGAGTCATTTCTACTTCTGCTTTCTTCTCAACATAGTAGTCGTAGTCTCCAAGGTAGAGAGTCGAGCCATTCTCAGACAATTCTAGAACATGAGTTGCCACACGATTGATAAAATAACGGTCGTGGCTGACGAATAGAAGGGTTCCATCAAAGTCAATCAAGGCATTTTCTAGCACTTCCTTGCTATCAATATCCAAGTGGTTGGTCGGCTCGTCAAGGATCAGGAAGTTGTTGTTTTCCATAGACAGTTTAGCAAGAAGTAAACGTGCTTTCTCCCCACCAGACAGCATGCCGACTGATTTTTTAACATCATCCCCTGAGAAAAGGAAGGCACCGAGGCGGTTACGAATTTCAACTTCAGGTGTCAGTGTAAAATCATTCCAGAGTTCATCCAGCACAGTATTACTTGCTGTCAGCTTACTTTGAGTTTGGTCATAGTAACCCACCTCCACATTAGCGCCAAAGCGCTTCTCTCCCTTGATAAAAGGAATTTGATCCACTATAGACTTGATAAAGGTTGACTTGCCAATACCATTGGGACCAACGATAGCGACAGCATTCATCTTACGAAGGTCTAAGTTGATAGGCTCTGACAATATTTCCCCATCATAGCCAACAGCCGCATTTTCAACATTCAGGACAACATTCCCCGACGTTTTCTCAGACTGGAAGGTCATGTTGGCAGATTTCTTGCCAGCTTCAGGCTTGTCCAAACGCTCCATTTTTTCCAATTGTTTACGGCGAGATTGGGCACGTTTGGTCGTTGAAGCTCGGACTAGATTGCGATTGACAAAGTCTTCCAGAGCAGCAATCTCCTTCTGCTGCTTTTCATAGTTTTTTGCCTCAGTAGCTAGTTTTTGCTCCTTCAACTCGACAAAACGAGAGTAGTTGCCCACATAGCGATCCAAGGAATGCTTGGTCAAATCCAGCGTAATTGTCGCAACCTTGTCCAAGAAATAACGGTCGTGGCTGACGATAATGAGGGCACCGCTATAGTTTACCAAGTAATTCTCTAGCCAAGCAATAGTTTCGATATCCAAGTGGTTGGTTGGCTCGTCCAAGACCAAGAGATTGGGCTTTTCAAGGAGCATTTTAGCCAGTGCCAGACGAGTATTTTGACCACCCGAAAGCTCGGCAATTTTCATCTGCCACATAGATTCATCAAACTTAAATCCATTTAAAATCGCTCGTATATCAGCTTCATAGGTAAAGCCCCCTGCTTGGCGAAAATTCTCAGATAAGCGGTCGTAATCTGACATCAGTTTATCCAAATCAGCACCAGACTTTTCTCCCATCTCCAACTCCATCTGACGAAGTTGTTTCTCTGTCCGACGTAAGTCATCAAAGACATGAAGCATCTCATCGTAGATGGTATTTTCAGACTCAAAACGGCTATCTTGGGCTAGGTAAGACAGAGAAATATCTTTTTTCTTATTGATTTCTCCACTAGTTGGCTCCTCTTCTCCAACTAAAATCTTCAAAAGAGTAGACTTACCTGCTCCATTTTTCCCAACAAGGGCTATCCGATCACGTTCATCAACTTGTAGGTTTATATTATCAAAAAGAACCTCTCCTGCAAAAGAACGTTCAATTTTATTAGCTTGTAAAATAATCATAAGAGTAGTATAGCATGTTTCCCTAAGGCATTCAAGACTTGATAAACCAGCATATGACACCACTATTCTGAAAATTATGCTACCGTTTTACTAAAACGCTAAAAAGTGCTATAATGTGAACGGTTAAAACAATTTACAAAAAGGAGAATTTCAATGTCTTACCAAGAAAATTACCAGAAATGGGTTGATTTTGCGGAGCTTCCTGACTACCTTCGTCAAGATTTGGAAAATATGGATGAAAAAACGAAGGAAGATGCCTTCTATACAAATCTTGAATTTGGTACTGCAGGTATGCGTGGTTTGATTGGAGCTGGTACAAACCGCATCAACATCTACGTTGTTCGCCAAGCTACTGAAGGATTGGCTCGTTTGATTGAGTCAAAAGGTGGAAACGAAAAAGAACGTGGTGTAGCAATCGCCTACGATAGCCGTCACTTCTCACCTGAGTTTGCCTTTGAATCTGCGGCAGTTCTTGCCAAACACGGCATCAAATCTTATGTATTTGAAAGCCTTCGTCCAACTCCAGAACTCTCATTTGCAGTTCGTCACCTCAACTGTTTCGCAGGTATCATGGTCACAGCTAGCCACAACCCTGCACCATTTAACGGATACAAGGTTTACGGTGAAGACGGTGGACAAATGCCTCCACACGACGCGGACGCTTTGACTACTTATATCCGTGCAATCGAAAACCCATTTGCAGTTGAAGTTGCTGATGTGGAAGCTGAAAAAGCTTCTGGCTTGATTGAAGTTATCGGCGAAGCTGTCGATGTTGAATACCTGAAAGAAGTTAAGGACGTTAACATCAACCCAGCCTTGATTGAAGAATTTGGTAAAGACATGAAGATTGTCTACACACCACTTCATGGTACTGGTGAAATGTTGGCTCGTCGCGCTCTTGCCCAAGCAGGATTTGACTCTGTTCAAGTCGTTGAAGCGCAAGCAACTGCCGATCCTGACTTCTCAACTGTAAAATCTCCAAACCCAGAAAGCCAAGCAGCCTTTGCCCTTGCTGAAGAACTTGGTCGTCAAGTTGGCGCAGATGTTCTTGTGGCAACTGACCCTGATGCTGACCGTGTTGGTGTTGAAGTTCTTCAAAAAGATGGTAGCTACCTCAACCTTTCAGGTAACCAAATCGGTGCTATCATGGCTAAATACATCTTGGAAGCCCACAAAAACGCTGGAACTCTTCCTGAAAATGCAGCCCTCTGCAAATCTATCGTATCAACTGACTTGGTAACGAAGATTGCTGAAAGCTACGGCGCAACTATGTTCAACGTTTTGACAGGTTTCAAATTTATCGCTGAAAAAATCCAAGAATTCGAAGAAAAACACAATCACACATACATGATGGGATTTGAAGAAAGCTTCGGTTACTTGATTAAACCTTTCGTACGTGATAAAGACGCTATTCAAGCCGTTCTTGTCGTTGCTGAACTTGCTGCCTACTACCGTTCTCGTGGTTTGACACTTGCTGACGGTATCGAAGAAATCTACAAAGAATACGGCTACTACGCAGAAAAAACTATCTCTGTTACCCTTTCAGGTGTTGATGGTGCTGAACAAATCAAAGCGATTATGGCTAAATTCCGTAACAACGCTCCAAAAGAATGGAATGCAACAGCTATCACTGTAGTAGAAGACTTCAAGGCTCAAACTGCCACTGCTGCTGACGGTACTGTTACAAATTTGACAACTCCTCCAAGTGATGTTTTGAAATACACACTTGCTGACGGTTCATGGATTGCTGTTCGCCCTTCAGGTACAGAACCAAAAATCAAGTTCTACATTGCAGTTGTAGGTGAAACCAACGAAGAATCACAAGCTAAAATCGCTAACATCGAAGCAGAAATCAATGCTTTTGTAAAATAAAGCCCTATAAAAGATGAGACCAACCAATCTCATCTTTTTTTCGTATCAAATCTAAGCAATTTTAGAAACTTTATGGCATACTAGACTTATCAATGAAAGCGAGGTAATCTCATGGAACAATTTTTAGATAATATCAAAGACCTTGAAGTCACTACAGTAGCGCGTGCGGAAGAAGCTCTTGATAAAAAAGAAACTGCAACCTTCTTTATCGGTCGCAAAACTTGCCCTTACTGCCGTAAATTTGCTGGTACCTTGGCAGGTGTCGTAGCTGACACTAAAGCTCACATCTACTTCATCAACAGTGAAGAACCAAGCCAACTCAATGAGTTGCAAGCATTCCGCTCACGCTACGGAATCCCAACTGTACCAGGATTTGTTCACATTGCGGATGGACAAATCAATGTCCGTTGCGACTCTTCAATGTCAGCACAAGAAATCAAAGATTTCGCTGGATTGTAAAAAAGCCACTCATCGAGTGGTTTTTAAATGGTTAAAATTACGTTTTTTCAAGCAAATCTTGTATCATCCGATGCAGTTCTTCGATTTTCTCAGATTGTTTCTCTATTAATATTCTTTGGCCCGATAATTCGTCTTGGAGTTTATCAAGTTTTATCTGTTCATCTGGATTATCTTTTACAAAAAAGTTCGTCAAGGCACTTGTTAACATTCCTATTGTACTAATCCCTACCAACATTAATAAAAAAGCTAGCCATTTCCCAAAAAGGGAAACTGGAACAATATCACCATAACCAACAGTGGTTACTGTCACAAGAGCCCACCAAAGACTATCTGAGAAAGATTTTTCTTCAACTACAGATAAAATTGAACTTCCTACTAGAACAATAAAAATATTAACATACAAGATATAAATCAGGCCATTTGTCCGTAAGAATCTACTAATTTTTCTTTCTAATTTACCTGTAAGTCCAATTATTCTAAGTAAACGAGTCAGTTTCAGTAATTTTGTCAGCCTTGCTAAGCGGAAGATACGCCCTAATCGCAATACTGTAAAAATAGCATTTAAAGGAAGGATAGCTAACAAGTCAAAGATATTTTCAAGTATAAACCTCCATTTTGCTTTACTTGAAAAGAACCGCCAACCATAATCTACCACAAACACAAACCAAAGTAGCAAGTCAATAATACTGTATGGAGGACTGTCTAAATCAATCATCTCAGCAAATCCAAGTAATACCAGAATATACTCAACTTTAATTCAATAAATATCTCTCCGATGACCAACTTCTAGAGTAGCAACGACTAATTCATCATCTACAATTTGTATGATAACTCGATAATTACCAATTCTATAGTGCCATTGACCAACGCGATTACCAACCAAAGTCTTTCCGTGTCGTCTTGGGTCTTCCAAAACATTGGATTGTAAATAGTTTGTAATTAGCTTCTGCGTATAACGGTCCAATTTTTTCAATTGCTTGATGAAACGTCTTGTTGGAACTAATTTATACAAATTATTCATCCTCCAAGCCTAAATCATGAATCATTTCTTCCCAAGTAATGGGTTCAACTCCTTTTTCCAAGTCGTCTAAATACTCTTGATAGGCTAAATCTGCCACACGAGCGTCGTATTCGTCTTCTAGAGCTTCAAGAGTTTTGGTGCGGATAAGTTCCGAAAGGGAAACTCCTTCAAACTTAGCCATTGCCTTCATAAATGTTTTATCAGCTTCAGAAACTTTTAATGTAATAGTAGTCATCTTTTGCACTCCCTTTTTTAATGGTAACACCATTGTATTACTTTTTAGGTGTTCAGTCAATATAAAAAGAACACCTTCTCAGCGTTCTTTCTATATATCTGTCAATGGTGTTGCGGTATCTGGTGAGGTATCATAAACCTTAAAGTCTACTCCGACTCCCAGATCAGCTTGTGCTAGCTGATTGACCATAGTCATGTGAGCCAGCTCCTTGATATTGTTTTCCTTAGACAAGTGACCAAGATAGATTTTCTTAGTGCGATTTCCCAAGGTACGAATCATAGCTTCGGCACCATCTTCGTTAGAAAGGTGACCCAGATCCGATAGGATTCGTTGTTTGAGTCGCCAAGCGTAAGAACCTGCTCGCAAAATCTCTACATCATGGTTGGACTCGATAAGATAGCCGTCCGCATTTTCAACAATCCCTGCCATACGGTCACTAACATAACCTGTATCTGTCAAAAGGACAAAACTCTTATCATCCTTCATAAAGCGATAGAATTGCGGTGCGACTGCATCATGGCTAACACCAAAACTCTCTATGTCGATATCTCCAAAGGTTTTGGTTTTACCCATTTCAAAAATATGCTTTTGCGAAGAATCTACCTTGCCAAGATACTTGCTATTTTCCATAGCCTGCCAGGTCTTTTCATTGGCGTAAAGATCCATACCATACTTGCGAGCCAACACACCGACTCCATGGATATGGTCTGAATGCTCATGGGTAATCAAAATGGCATCCAAGTCTTCTGGCTTGCGATTTATTTCAGCAAGTAGGCTGGTGATTTTCTTACCAGATAAGCCTGCATCCACTAAAAGTTTCTTTTTTGGCGTTTCCAGATAAAAGGAATTTCCACTGGAACCCGACGCTAAAATACTGTATTTAAAGCCTGTTTCACTCATTCTGGTCTTCTATTTCGTCCTCCCATACTTCTTCCTTCACTGCATCCTTATCATAAGGGAGCACAATGGTAAAGGTTGATCCCTTACCATATATACTCTTGGCCCAAATAAAACCATTATGTTGTTTGATAATTTCTTTAGCGATAGACAGTCCTAGCCCTGTTCCACCTTGAGCACGGCTTCTAGCACGATCCACACGGTAGAAACGGTCAAAGATACGTGGCAAATCCTGCTTAGGAATACCCAATCCTTGGTCTGAGATGGATAAAATCATCTGATCATCAGTCGTCTTCATGGTCACTGTGATTTTTCCACCATCTGGAGAATATTTAATGGCATTGTTGAGAATATTATCAATCACCTGCGTCATCTTGTCTGTATCAATTTCAATCCAGACAGACGTAATCGGATAATCTCTAACCAATTCATATTTCTTTTCTTCGTCTGATCCCCTCATCTTATCAAAGCGGTTAAGAATAAAGGTAATAAAGGCTGTGAAGTTAATCAGTTCCACATCTAGGTGACTAGTTGCATTATCAATTCGAGAAAGATGGAGAAGGTCTGTCACCATCCGCATCATACGGTTGGTTTCGTCTAGAGACACCTTGATAAAGTCTGGTGCAACAGGTTCTGACAAGGCTCCCTCATCCAAGGCTTCAAGATAGGATTTTACACTAGTCAGAGGCGTCCGTAACTCATGACTAACGTTGGAAACAAAGAGTCTTCGTTCGCGTTCTTCCTTCTCCTGCTCCGTCGTATCATGCAAAACAGCTACCAAACCTGAGATAAATCCAGACTCACGACGCACCAAGGCGAAGCGTACACGAAGGCTCAGATACTCACCATTGGCATCCTGAGAATCAATCATGAGTTCAGGAACTTGGGTAATCAAATCACGAAGTTCATACTCATCTTCAATCTTAAGTAATTCTAGAATACTTTTATTGAGAACATCTTCCTTCTGAACACCTAGCTGTTTCTTAGCCATGTCATTAATCATAGTAATCTTACCACGACGATTGGTCGCGAGGACTCCATCTGTCATGTAAGAGAGGATACTGTGCAATCGTTTACTCTCTTGTTCCAGATTTTCTTGGGTCAAACGGATTACTTCTGATAAATCATTGAGATTATTGGTAATATTAGTGATTTCAGAGCTTCCCTGCATATCCAATACCTGAGAATAATCTCCTGCAATCAAGTCTTTAACTTTTTGATTAATTTGCTTCAACCGAATATTATCTCGCCGATTTTCTAGCAAAAGCAAGGTAACAATCAAGATAAAACCCAATAAAATTAAAATGAAGATAAAATCACTAGTAAGAATATTTTTTCTAATCAATTCAATCATTATTTCTCATATAATAACCAACACCACGACGTGTTAGGATATACTCTGGACGACTAGGTGTATCTTCAATCTTCTCACGCAAACGTCTGATAGTTACGTCAACAGTCCGAACATCTCCGAAATAATCATACCCCCAGACCGTTTCAAGCAAGTGTTCACGGGTAATCACTTGACCAATATGAGAAGCCAAGTGGTACAAAAGTTCAAATTCACGGTGGGTCAAGTCTAGTTCTTCACCATATTTTTTAGCCACATAGGCATCTGGTACAATCTCCAAGTCCCCAATTTGCAAAGGTTGGGTTTTCTTTTCATCTGACTCTTGATTATCTACAGAAACCAAGTCCGTACGACGAAGAAGAGCTTTAACACGCGCCTGCAACTCACGATTTGAGAAGGGTTTTGTCACATAGTCATCCGCTCCAAGCTCCAAACCAATAACCTTATCAAATTCGCTGTCTTTAGCTGACAGCATGATAATAGGAACACTACTCGTCTTACGAATAGTCTTTGCAACTTCTAAACCATCAATTTCGGGAAGCATCAAATCCAGAATAATAATATCTGGTTGCTCTGCTTCAAATTGTTCTAGTGCTTCACGACCATTAAAAGCAGTTACAACCTCGTAACCTTCCTTGGTCATATTAAACTTGATAATATCCGAGATTGGTTTTTCATCATCTACAATTAATATTTTTTTCATTTGTTCACCTTTTTCTCTACTATTATATCAAAAAAATAAAAAGAAGACACAATAGCTAGTCTTTACTACTGTCTAAGTTGGCTTGTGCATAAGCCTGCCAGATTTTTTGTTGGGGTTTGGCAAGTGGGTAATTCTTAAACTCTTCTGGTGAAAGCCAGCGAACTTCCCTATCTGGAAAGTCATTGTAGTCACTCACCTGACCTGCTACAATTTGAACATGCCACTTACGATGACTAAAGATATGCTTGACAGTCTCAAAATAAATATCAAGCCAATCAACATCTAGGTCATAGTCCTGCTGGAAACTCTCTTCTGGACTGGGACCAAAGTTCACGCTTTCTTCTGCAACCTGATGAAAGAGGTCAAACTGCTCTCCTTGCGAAAAGTTATCAACTTCTATCAAGGGGAAATGCCAAAAACCTGCCAATAGCTTTTCACTTTCATTTTTTTCAAGTAAAAATTGTCCCTGAGTATTTTTGACCACCAAGGCTTTAAGATAAATTGGAACAGGCTTTTTCTTGGGAGCCTTAATTGGATAACGGTCCATTGTGCCATTCTGATATGCCGCACTAAAGTCCTTAACTGGGCTTTCTTCTGGTCTGGGATTTACAGGCGCCTCAATATCAGATCCTAAGTCCATCAAAGCTTGATTAAAGTCACCAGGCCTTTCTGGGTCAATCAAGATTTCCATCATTGCCTGAAAAATTTTACGATTACTTGGAATCCCAATATCGTGATTAACTTCAAATAGACGTGCCAAAACACGCATGACATTACCATCTACAGCTGGCTCAGGCAAGTTAAAAGCAATACTGGAAATGGCTCCTGCAGTGTAAGGTCCAATTCCTTTCAAGCTGGAAATTCCTTCATAGGTGTTTGGAAATTGACCACCAAAATCAGTCATAATCTGCTGGGCTGCAGCCTGTAAATTACGAACTCGAGAATAATAACCCAAACCTTCCCAAGCCTTCAACAAACGCTCTTCAGGCGCATTCGCCAAACTTTCTACTGTTGGAAACCAGTCCAAGAATCGTTCGTAATAAGGGATAACCGTATCCACCCTAGTTTGCTGGAGCATAATTTCAGACACCCAGATATGATAAGGATTTTTACTTCTACGCCACGGTAAATCTCTTTTGTTTTCATCATACCAAGCGAGAAGTTTCTCACGGAAAGAAATGATCTTCTCCTCCGGCCACATGACGATACCGTATTCTTTCAAATCTAACATATCTCTAGTATAACACAGAAGATTCTAACTGTCCTTTTCCTAGTATTAGTACTCTTCGAAAATCAAATTCAAACCACGTCAACGTCGCCTTGCCGTACTCAAGTACAGCCTGCGGCTAGTTTCCTAGTTTGCTCTTTGATTTTCATTGAGTATAAAAAGCCTCTTCCCAAAGGAAAGAGGACTAAATCTTATTGATGAACAGCTTGGGCTGCTGTGATAAGGGTCAACTTGTAAACATCATCTGCATTACATCCACGAGAAAGGTCGTTAACTGGCTTGTTCAAACCTTGCAAAACAGGTCCTACAGCCGCAAAGCCACCAAGGCGTTCTGCCATCTTGTAACCGATATTTCCTGCCTCGATACCTGGGAAGATGAAGACATTTGCTTGACCAGCTACCGTACTTCCAGGAGCTTTCAGAGCTGCAGTTTCAGGAACAAAGGCTGCATCAAATTGCAATTCCCCATCTATTTCAAGGTCAGGACGCAAGTCGTGAGCAATTTTAGTTGCTTCTACAACCTTATCAACACTTTCACCAAAACCTGAACCCTTAGTAGAATAACTTAGCATAGCAATTTTAGGTTCGATGCCAAACATCTTAGCTGTGATTGCTGAGTTGATGGCAATTTCAGCCAAAGCTTCTGCATCAGGATTGATATTGATAGCACAGTCTCCAAATAGGTAACGTTCCGTACCACGAACCATGAGGAAGGCACCTGAAGTACGAGTTACATTTGGACGAGTTTTGATGATTTGAAGGGCTGGGCGAACTGTTGAAGCTGTTGAGTGAATCGCTCCTGACACCATTCCATCAACCAAGCCCAAGTAAACCAACATAACACCAAAATAGTTGACATCTTCAACCAAAACCTTGCGTGCATCTTCTTCAGACATTTTGCCCTTGCGACGTTCTACCAAGGCAGCAACCATTTCTTCAAATTTATCGTAGTGTTGAGGGTCGATGACTTCATAACCGTCCTCAATACCTTCGATTTCAAGATAGATTTTAATTTTTTCAGGATTTCCAAGCAAAACAGGAATCACTTCTGTTTCTTTTACCAGGCGTTTAGTCGCTTGAAGAATACGAGGCTCTTCCCCTTCAGGGAGAACGATACGAGCATTTTTACCAACCAAGTTGGCTTTGAGACTTTCAAAAACTTCCATGAGTTTTCTCCTTTAAGATAATAATTATACTCTGAATCAGTTTTTATAGAGTATTAGTTGATAACTGGGTAATAAGGTTGCTGAAATCATCCGGCAAGGGACTTTCTAACTGCAAGTCTTGCTCTAAAAATGGATGATAAAAGGATAGATAATGGCAATGTAGGGCCTGGCGCTGAATTCCATCGTCTAGACTACCACCATACAAGTCATCTCCCAACAAAGGAAAACCAATATGAGAAAAATGGACTCGGATTTGGTGGGTTCGCCCAGTGTGCAGGCGAATGTCTACCAAATGAATATTCCCATAAGAAGCTACAATCTTGTAAGAAGTATGGGCGTACTTCCCACCTTTAGCTACTCTTCTAGTGATAATAGAGTCTTCATCACGTGCAATCGGGGCAATAATTTCCCCCTCTGACTCCAAGTGTCCATCGCCTTTAACCAAAGCAAAGTAGCGTTTTTCAATGGACTTCTTCTGCAACTGCTTGTCTAATCGTGCATGGGCATAGCCGTGCTTGGCAAAGAGCATCAAGCCAGAAGTATCTCTATCAAGTCTAGTTACAATGTGAACCTGCTGATTCTCATAGTCTTGCTTGACGTAGTAACCCTTGATAAAATTAGCGATAGTATTGGAGTGATTAACACTAGGAATAGAAGCCACTCCATAGGGTTTATTTAAGACTAGAAAATGGTCATCCTCATAGAGAATATCCAGTGGGCGCTCGATAGCTTCGAGAGTTTCAAAACCTTCCTCAGCGGGAATATCTATGATAACTCGGTCTCCAATATCCAATAGATAAGTTGCATTTTGTGGTTGATCATTAACCAGAATAGCTCCGCCTCGAAACTTAATCTTAGCTAGCAGCCCCTTAGAAACCTCGTGCTTTTTTAAAAAGGTCTTAACCTTGACATGTTCATCTGCGATAAATTCAAACCTCATTCATCCACCTCGCCGATAAATGCATCCTTAACACGATTCCAGAAACTGGTGTGGCTCGGTGACGCGACAAAGTGAATCTTATGATGGTCAATTTGATACTCAATACGCTCAATATTACGGAAGGAATAAACGCTATTGTCAACCGAAATGGTATGGTAATCGTTTCTTGTCGGAATGAGTTCAATCTTATCCTTCTTTGGAACAATAATGGACGAACCCAGCGTTCGATAAACACGATTATTAAGACTAGCAATTTCCGTTAATTGCAAAGCTTCAATGGTTGGGTGTAAAACAGCTCCACCAAGCGACTTGTTATAGGCTGTACTACCAGTCGGTGTCGAAACTGTTAGCCCATCTCCACGAAAACGTTCAAAGTGAACACCATTAATCACAACGTCCGCCACCATGGTTCGATCAGACCTGCGGATACTGGCTTCATTTAGTGCTCTAAAAATCTTCACTTCACCATTTTCAAGAAAGACCTTCACATTTAGAACAGGGTATGATACCTTTGCACCAGTATCTAGCTGCAAATTAGTCACTAGCTTATCCAACTCAAAATCACGGTAGTCCGTATAGAAGCCCAAATGTCCAGTGTGAACACCAATGAAGCGGACCTTGTCAAGCTGGTTTTCGTACTTATGAAAGGCCGACAAGAGCATACCATCCCCACCAATGGAGATGACAATGTCCGGATTGGTATCATTGAGTATAAACTGATTTCTCTTCAAACGATCTCGCAATTCATACAAAACCCTTTGACTCTGCGGTTTTCTATTTGCTACCAGGTCAATTCGTTTACCTGTATTCTTCATCTGTATCGTCACTATTTCCTACACCGTCATTTAATTTTCTACTCAAAGGATCAAAAAGAGCCTGGGCTTCCTGGATATCATCTCGAATTTTACCCATTTCTTCATCCAACTGATGGGCAATTTTGGCAGTAATTTCCAGTCTCTTTTTAATTTCCTCTGGGAAATCCCCTTGGTACTTGTAGTTGAGAGAATGTTCTATCGTTGCCCAGAAATTCATGGCCAAAGTACGAATCTGAATTTCCGCCAAAATGGTCTTGGCTCCATTGATGGTGTCAACCATATATTCTACTACCACATGATAGGAACGGTAGCCTGAAGCCTTTCGATGAGTAATGTAATCTCGCTCTTGTACAATCCGCATATCCTGACGCTTGCGCAAAATAGCCACAACTTCTTGGACGTCATCTACAAACTGGACCATCACACGTAAACCAGCAATATCCTGTAAATCGTGTTCTAAGGTCGCATAAGTAATACCACGTCGAGCCATTTTTTCCCTGATGCTCTCAATTGGCTTGACTCGGCCAGTCACAAACTCAATCGGAGAATGCCTATTTTGCTTACGATATTGCTTCCGAATACCACGTAGTTTAATCTTTAACTCACCAACAGCTTGAATGTAAGGATCTAGAAATTCTTCCCATTCTAAGGTCATATATTCTCCCTTGTTCTCATATTATCCTTCAAAAATATCTTTGATTTTTTCTCCAGATTCATATACAATAAATACAATGCTTATTATACCATAAATCCGCTTTCAACGATAAAGAAAAGGTAAGAAAAATGAAACATTTAGAAATTGAATTGAAAACACTCTTGAAAAAAGATGAATACAATCGTCTAAAGGACCAGTTCACAGACGTCACTCCTGTTCTTCAAAAAAATTACTACATAGACACGCCTGATTTTGAACTGAGAGAAAAGAAAGTTGCTATGCGCATTCGAACCTTTGAAGACTGGGCAGAATTGACACTCAAAGTCCCGCAAAGTGTTGGAAATATGGAGTACAACCAAAAATTGCGACTAAAAGATGCTGAAAACTATCTGAACAAGGAAGAACTTCCTCAAGGGCTTGTGCTTGATGAATTAGCAAAACATGGTATCCAAAGTAAAAAATGGCAGGTCCTTGGTTGTCTAACAACGCTTCGCTATGAAATGCAAACACCAATTGGCCTCATGGCACTAGATGAAAGTCAGTACTTTGATATTACAGATTACGAATTAGAGCTTGAAGTGGAAAATCACGAGCAAGGGAAACAAGATTTCCAGCAATTTTTAGAGGAAAATCAGATTGCTTATCAAAAAGCTCCCTCAAAATTGGTCCGATTTGTCAAAAGCATGAAAAATAGCTGAAATAATCTCTATTTTTTGGTAAAATAGAAAAAATAAAATACAAAAATCCCAGTTCATATAGGCTAGGCAGATATGGCTAGGATTTAAAAAGTTTACAGAGGAAGGTCTATAATGTCAGATAGAAAAAACATGAAACTTTTCGCACTCAACTCTAACCAAGAGATTGCACAGAAAATTGCACAAGCTGTTGGTGTACCGCTTGGAAAACTATCATCACGTCAATTTTCAGACGGAGAAATCCAAGTAAATATCGAAGAAAGTGTCCGTGGTTATGATGTGTACATCATCCAATCAACAAGTTTCCCTGTTAACAACCACCTAATGGAATTGCTAATCATGGTCGACGCTTGTGTTCGTGCAAGTGCCCACAGTATCAACGTTGTCCTTCCATATTTTGGTTATGCACGTCAAGACCGCATCGCTTCACCTCGTGAGCCACTTACAGCGAAACTAGTTGCCAATATGCTGGTTAAGGCTGGTGTAGATCGTATCCTTACACTTGATTTACATGCCGTTCAGGTTCAAGGCTTCTTTGATATTCCTGTCGATAACCTCTTCACAGTGCCACTATTTGCAAAACATTACTGCGATAAGGGCCTACTTGGGTCAGATGTTGTTGTCGTCAGCCCTAAAAATTCAGGTGTAAAGCGTGCCCGTAGCTTGGCTGAGTATCTTGATGCTCCTATCGCCATTATCGACTACCCTCAAGACGATGCTACTCGCAACGAAGGTTATATTATCGGTGATGTTGAAGGTAAGAAAGCCATCTTGATTGATGATATTCTTAATACAGGACGCACCTTCTCTGAAGCTGCTAAAATCGTTGAACGTGAAGGAGCTACAGAAATTTATGCTGTTTCTAGCCACGGTCTCTTCGTTGAGGGAGCTGCTGAACTTCTTGACAATACTAATATTAAGGAAATTCTTGTGACTGATTCAGTAGCAACAAAAGAAAAAACTCCTAAAAACGTATGCTACATCACTGCTAGTGAGTTAATTGGTGATGCCATCGTCCGTATCCACGAAAGAAAACCAGTCAGCCCACTCTTTGCCTACAACAAAAAGAAATAAGGTGATTCTTTGATTTATTTGGACAATGCTGCAACGACTCCCATGTCAGCAGTTGCTATTTCAGCGATGACCAAGGTTATGCAAGAAACCCATGGAAATCCTTCTAGTATTCATGGGCATGGTCGTCAAGCTGGAAAACTCTTGAGAGAAGCCCGTCAGGAACTAGCCCAGTTACTGGGAACAAAACCTCAACATATCTTTTTCACTTCTGGTGGGACTGAAGGAAACAATACTGCCATCATTGGCTACTGCCTTCGTCACCAAGAACAAGGAAAACATATCATCACAACTGCTATTGAGCACCATGCTGTCCTTGAAACGATTGATTACTTGGTTCAACACTTTGGTTTTGAAGTAACCATTATTCAGCCAGAAAATCAAGAGATCACGGCCCAGCAAATCCAAGAATCCTTACGTGATGATACGATTTTAGTTTCTACCATGTTTGCCAATAACGAGACAGGAAACCTACTTCCCATTGCTGAAATTGGCCAAATACTCAAGCAACACCCTGCTGCCTATCATGTCGATGCAGTTCAGGCTATTGGTAAAATCCCTATACACCCAGAAGAATTGGGCATTGATTTTCTCACTGCTTCGGCCCACAAGTTCCATGGTCCTAAGGGAATCGGTTTTCTCTACGCATCTAGCATGGACTTTGATTCCTATCTACATGGCGGAGACCAAGAACAGAAAAAACGTGCAGGAACTGAAAATCTGCCTGCCATCGTAGGCATGGTTGTAGCCCTAAAAGAAAATTTAGAAAAGCAAGAAGAACATTTTCAACATGTACAAAATTTAGAAACTTCCTTTCTTGCAGAGCTAGAGGGAGTTCAGTATTACCTGAATAGAGGCGAACACCATCTCCCTTATGTTCTCAATATTGGATTTCCTGGTCAGAAAAACGACCTCTTACTCCTTCGGCTAGATTTGTCTGGAATTTCTATCTCTACTGGCTCAGCCTGCACTGCAGGCATTGTACAATCCAGCCATGTTCTTGAGGCCATGTACGGGGCAAATTCAGAACGCTTGAAGGAATCCGTTCGTATCAGTTTGTCGCCAGAAAATACTGTTGAAGATCTACATACCCTCGCAAAAACCTTAAAAGAAATTATCGGAGGTTAGCCATATGGCATTTGAAAAAACCATTCAGTTAAAAAATTGTCGTTTCGACTACACTCTTAGCCCTTCTGTTAAAAAATTCACCCTTAAGGACAACACCTTTTTTGAGACTAAGGTTGGTAACTATGAATTGACTCGCCTTTTGGAAAAAGTTCCGAACAGTGGTGAAGGCTTCCAACTCAAAATCATCATTAACAAGGAACTTACAGGTGCAAAAATCAATATCACTGACAAGTTTGGGCTACGTCTAGTTGATATTTTCAAATCAGAAGACCACCACATTCATCAGGAAAAATTCTACTTCCTCATGGATAGCTTGGTAGAACGTGGTGTCTTTACAAAATCGGAAAGATAGGGCCAAAATGTTTGAACTGACCTATAAGGACAGCTATCATGTAGAGCGCACTCTCAAGTATGAGGATTACGAGGCTCTCATGCTGGCTCTATCAGGATGTGTGACCCTGCCAGATACACTTTATGTGACTTCTTTGACCTTTAAGGGCCAGGAAGTTTACCAAGGACTGGTCGGAGACCTCTACCGTTTTCTATCACATGCAGATTTTTTACATCAAAACTAAGATTTTTCTTAGTTTTTTCTTGTTTTTGTTGATTTTTTCACAATGTTTCTATAAAATAGAATAATAGAAAGGTTGTGATTTTGTGAAAGATAAACAGTCTGCTATTCCAAAAGCTACAGCGAAAAGACTCTCTCTCTACTATCGAATTTTTAAGAGATTTCATGCAGAAAAGATTGAACGTGCCAACTCTAAGCAAATTGCAGAGGCCATTGGGATTGATTCAGCGACCGTACGTCGTGATTTTTCCTATTTTGGTGAACTGGGTCGACGTGGATTTGGCTATGATGTCAAAAAACTGATGACATTTTTTGCCGATTTGCTCAATGATAACTCCATCACCAATGTCATGCTGGTAGGTATTGGAAATATGGGCCACGCCCTTCTCCACTACCGCTTCCATGAGCGCAACAAGATGAAGATTATCATGGCCTTTGACCTAGATGACCATCCCGAAGTCGGTACCCAAACTCCTGATGGAATTCCCATTTACGGGATTTCTCAAATCAAGGATAAAATCAAGGATGCTGATGTGAAGACTGCTATCCTGACCGTTCCCAGTGTCAAGTCACAAGAGGTTGCCAATCTCTTAGTGGATGCTGGCGTGAAAGGAATTCTCAGTTTTTCACCTGTCCATCTGCATTTACCAAAAGACGTGGTCGTTCAGTATGTTGATTTGACAAGTGAACTCCAAACCCTCCTCTACTTCATGCGAAAAGAGGATTAGAAAGCGAAAATCATTTTATGAAAAAACCAGTTATTGGGATTACAGGAAACGAAAAAACTCATCCAGATGATGACATCATGATGAGCTACGTAGCAAAAGGCTTTGTTGAAGGCGTTAAAGACGCTGGAGGGATTCCCATCATCCTACCGATTGGTGATCAAGAAATGGCCTGCTACTATATCAGTATGATTGACAAGCTCATCTTGACAGGTGGGCAAAATGTTGATCCAAAATTCTATGGTGAACTAAAAACCATCGATAGCGATGACTACCACCTTCAAAGGGATATCTTTGAACTGGCCCTCATCAAGGAAGCTATTAAACAGAAAAAGCCAATTTTTTCTGTCTGCCGTGGTACCCAACTCTTTAACGTTGCCATGGGTGGAACTTTGTATCAAGATATCGAAGACCACTGGCAGGATTGTTCCGCAGAGTACACAACCCAACGCTTGGTGACAGAACCTGATACTG
Source organism: Streptococcus sp. 27098_8_103 (assembly GCF_041432345.1). Taxonomy (GTDB): domain Bacteria; phylum Bacillota; class Bacilli; order Lactobacillales; family Streptococcaceae; genus Streptococcus; species Streptococcus mitis_BV. The sequence continues at coordinate 25,599 of NZ_JAPVZK010000012.1, read as the reverse complement.
TTCTTCGAGAAATCTATGGAGAAATCTCCCATATCAACTCCTTCCACCATCAGAGTATTAAGGATTTAGCACCAAATTTAAAGATTGCAGCTCATGATCCTAAAGATGGTATCATTGAAGCTGTCATGAGTACGGTTGATGTTGCCTTTCTCGGTGTCCAATGGCACCCAGAATTTCTATTTGAAAATCGTTCCAAAGATAAAAAACTCTTTGACTATGTCATTAATGAACTTTAGATTAAATCCGTCTTTTCACGATAACTAAAGTAACTAGATTGTGAGACAATCAAATGGTCCAAGAGGACAATTCCCATCAGGTCGCAGGCTTCTTTGACAAGTTTTGTAACATGATCATCATTTCGGCTAGGGGCTACCGCTCCTGAAGGATGATTGTGGACCAAGATAAGAGAGGTTGCCATATGCTTGATAGCATAGTGAAGAATCTCTCGCGGCTCAGCGATACTACGAGTTGCAGAACCGATAAAAATGGTCTGTTGATGGATGATTTGATTTTGAGTATTGAGATAGAGCGCCACCAGGTGCTCTTGTTTTTTGTCCCCTAATTCCTGTTGCATCTTCTTAGCCAACTTTTGGCTACTGAGAATACTTTCCATCTCAATGGTCTCATGCTTGTGAATACGATGCCCCAGTTCAATCATTGCTTGTAATTCTATGGCCTTAACGCGCCCGATACCAGATAGGCTCTGCAATTCCTGCAGGGTCATTTTTTTCAAATCCGTTAGGCTTGAAAGATTGCTCAAGACTTTCTGGGCAATTTCAAAAACGCTGGCCTGACGTGTCCCTGTCCTGAGTAGAATAGCTAGCAACTCTTGATTACTGAGCGCTTCTACTCCTTCCTTGGCCAGTCTTTCTCTTGGTAATAGTGAATCTTCTTGGAATGAAATACTGTACATAAAAATCCTCCTCACTTTATTATTCGTGAGAAGGATGAAAAATTAGATTTTTTTCTCAATTGGGGCTACACTAGCTAAAAGTTTTTTCAAACCAACTTCTGGGAAATTGATTTTTAATTCCTGCGTAGCACCGCTACCTGAAACTTCCAGGACAGTTCCCTCTCCCCACTTCTTGTGGAGGGCAATGTCACCAATGGACCAATTTGCCTCGCTAGACGCTGATTTTGCTCCAGCTGTAAATTGACCAAATGGGAGACCACTTGACTGGATAGATTTTGGTGCAGCATTGCGTTTCCGTTCTTGAAGAGCTTGAGCCAAACTCATACCTTGACCAAAGGCAAGACCACCACTGCTATAAGATGCCTTAAAGCTTGTATTGGCTGGGCGCGCCAATCCTTGATACTCAAGCAAGTCTGAACTAATTTCATTAATAAAACGAGTCGGACGATTGTAGTTGGTACGACCAAAAAGCAAGCGTGAGTTGGCATTAGTCAGATAGAGAATTTTCTCTGCACGCGTAATTCCAACATAGGCCAGACGGCGCTCTTCTTCCAATTCATCTTGATCTTCAGCCGCACGGCTAAGCGGAAAGACATTTTCTTCCATCCCAATCAAAAAGACAACTGGAAACTCGAGACCTTTGGCAGCATGCAGGGTCATTAGGGTAACTTCTGATGTCTCCTGACTACCTGAATCTGTGTCCGCAATCAAAGCCAAGTCATTTAAGAAACGACTCAATTTATCCAGACCAGTTTCCTCTTCTGACACATCAGAGGTGTCATCAAAGTTTTTCGTCACAGAGAGGAACTCTTCAATATTTTCAACCCTAGCCTTGCTTTCTAAAGTCGCTTGAGCATTTAGAATATCGACGTAACCTGTTTTTTCTAGGACGGCCTCAACCAACTCAGTAATGCTTAACTGTTCCAGTTGCTCCCGCAAATCCAGAATCATATTGGCAAAATCCCAGATAGACTGGGCTGCTTTACCCTTGATACCAGATAACATGATGTTTGCTGAAGTATCCAGCATAGACATATCTTGCATATTCGCAAAATCACGGATTTTCTCAACAGTGCCTGGGCCAATTCCTCGTTTAGGTTCGTTGATAATACGTTCAAAACTGATATTATCACTCAAATTAGCAATGAGGTTGAGATAAGCAATAATATCGCGGATTTCCTTACGACTGTAGAACTTAGTTCCTCCAACCATGGTATATGGGATATTGGACTTAAGAAGGGCTTCCTCAATAGTACGAGACTGCGCATTAGTACGATAGAGAACTGCAAAATCCTTGTGAAGGAAGTTTTGACTGCGACTAAGTTCATCGATGGTTCTAGCTACAAATACAGCCTCATCCAACTCATCATTGGCACGATAGTAAACGATTTGCTCCCCATCAGCATTCTGGGTCCAGAGATTCTTAGGACGGCGGTTTTTATTATTTTTAATAACCTCGTTAGCCGCTTGGAGAATGGTTTTAGTTGAGCGGTAATTCTCCTCCAACAAAACAACCTTGGCTTGGGGATAATCCTTTTCAAAGTCCAAAATATTCTGCATATCAGCACCACGCCAGCCGTAGATAGACTGGTCCGCATCCCCAACCACACAGATATTTTTAAAACGGGAAGCCAAGAGTTTGACCAATTGATACTGGGCATGGTTGGTATCTTGGTACTCATCAACGTGAATGTATTGAAATTTCTGTTGATAGTAAGTCAAGACATCAGGATTCTGATCAAAGAGACGCAGGGTCAGCATAATCAAATCATCAAAGTCAACCGACTCCGACTGACGAAGCTCTTTTTGATAAGCAGTGTAACACTGGGCCACGATTTGCGTATACATATCACCAGCTTGGGCAGCATAAGCCACATCATCAATCAAGTCATTCTTAGCATTGGAAATAGTCCCTAAGATGCTTCGTTCATTCCATTTTTTCGGATCCAAGTTCAACTGCTTGAGAATCCGTTTCATGAGAGTTCGCTGTTCACCAGGATCTACAATAGTGAAATTGCGGTTGTAGCCAATATGGTCCGCATCACGACGTAGAATACGAACACACATGGAGTGAAAAGTCGCAATCAAACAGTCCTGAGTAGCTGGATTGAGTCCGTAAGCACGTTCCTTCATCTCACGCGCAGCCTTGTTGGTAAAGGTAATAGCCAAGATATTCCAAGGATTGACCATCTTTTCATCAATCAAATAAGCGATACGGTGGGTCAAAACTCGGGTCTTTCCAGAACCAGCCCCTGCCATGATTAACAAGGGACCTTCTGTCGTTTGCACCGCCTCAGACTGACGGTCATTCATTCCATTTAATAATGTGTTCATCTTCTCTTCCTTACTCTTGAAGTCACTATTTCTATTATATCAGAATTTAGGGAAAATATCTTTACCTAGACTGGTTACGTATAGAAGGCAACTCCTTATATCTAGATAAAAAATGAGCTTGGATTAAAATCTCCAAACTCATTTATTACTCAATGAAAATCGAAGTGCAAACTAGGAAGCTAGCCGCAGGTTGCTCAAAGCACTGCTTTGAGGTTGCAGATAGAACTGACGAAGTCAGTAACCATATATACGGCAAGGTGAAGCTGACGTGGTTTGAAGAGATTTTCGAAGAGTATAAAGTCAATTTCAATATACTAGAACAAACCTAATACTGTTCCATCGCTTTCAACATCCATATTGAGGGCTGCTGGTCGTTTTGGAAGACCTGGCATAGTCATGACATCACCAGTTAGGGCAACGATAAAGCCTGCCCCTAATTTTGGTACCAATTCACGAATAGTAATTTCAAAGTTTTCAGGTGCTCCAAGTGCATTTGGATTGTCTGAGAAACTATATTGAGTCTTAGCCATACAGATTGGCAATTTGTCCCAACCATTTTGAACGATTTGAGCGATTTGTGTCTGAGCTTTCTTCTCAAAGTTCACTTTGCTACCGCGGTAGATCTCAGTAACAATCTTTTCAATCTTTTCTTGGACAGAAAGGTCATTGTCATACAAACGTCTATAGTTAGATGGGTTTTCAGCGATAGTCTTGACAACAGTTTCAGCAAGAGCTACTCCACCTTCTGCGCCATCAGCCCAGACACTTGCCAACTCAACTGGTACATCGATTGAGGCACAAAGTTCTTTCAAGGCTGCAATTTCAGATTCTGTATCAGATACAAATTCGTTAATCGCAACAACTGCTGGAATACCGAACTTACGGATATTTTCAACATGGCGTTTCAAATTGGCAAAACCTGCACGAACTGCCTCTACATTTTCTTCTGTCAAAGCGTCTTTAGCTACACCACCATTCATCTTAAGGGCACGAAGGGTTGCGACGATAACAACTGCATCTGGAGATGTTGGCAAGTTTGGTGTCTTAATATCAAGGAATTTCTCAGCACCAAGGTCTGCACCAAAACCAGCTTCAGTAACTGTGTAATCAGCCAAGTGAAGGGCTGTTGTCGTTGCCAAAACAGAGTTACATCCATGAGCGATATTGGCAAATGGACCACCGTGTACAAAGGCAGGTGTACCGTAAATTGTCTGAACCAAGTTTGGCTTAATAGCATCCTTCAAAATCAATGCTAAAGCACCCTCAACCTGCAAATCACCTACAGAAACAGGGGTACGGTCATAGCGATAACCGATGACAATATTAGCCAAACGGCGTTTCAAGTCCTCGATGTCCGTTGCCAAGCAAAGAATTGCCATGATTTCTGAAGCGACAGTAATGTCAAAGCCATCCTCACGTGGAATACCATTTAGAGGACCACCAAGTCCAACGGTCACATGACGAAGGGCGCGGTCATTCAAGTCCACAACACGTTTCCAGAGGATACGACGTTGGTCAATTCCAAGCTCATTTCCTTGGTGTAAGTGATTGTCAATCAAGGCAGAAAGAGCATTGTTGGCAGTAGTAATGGCATGCATGTCTCCAGTAAAGTGAAGGTTGATGTCTTCCATTGGCAGAACTTGGGCATAACCACCACCTGCCGCACCACCCTTAATTCCCATTACTGGACCAAGAGATGGCTCGCGGATAGCAATCATGGTTTTTTTGCCAATCTTGTTCAAGGCATCCGCAAGACCAATTGTAATAGTTGATTTTCCTTCACCTGCTGGTGTTGGGTTGATGGCAGTAACCAAAATCAATTTTCCAACTGGATTGCTCTCAACTGCACGAATTTTATCAAAGCTGAGCTTAGCCTTGTACTTTCCGTACAACTCCAAATCGTCGTAAGAAATACCAAGCTTCTCTACAACATCAACAATTGGCTTTAACTCAATACTCTGTGCGATTTCAATATCTGTTTTCATTCAAAACTCCTCTAACCTCTTATATGATAATTCATTATAACACAAAACAAGATTTTTAACATCCAAAAACCCTCTAAACGTTCGTAAATATCCCTGTTTTTAAGGTTTTTAGAGTCCTTTCTTAAATTTTATATGGCTTTATAGTTTGAAACTATATTCTTTCCTTTTACCAAAATTTTATCACTTTCATTTTACTTACCGTTTATTTTTGTGTACAATAGTGCTATGAAAATTTTAGTTACATCGGGCGGTACCAGTGAAGCTATCGATAGCGTCCGCTCTATCACTAACCATTCTACAGGACGCTTGGGGAAAATCATAACAGAAACCTTGCTTGCTGCAGGGCATGAAGTTTGTTTAATAACAACAAAACGAGCTCTAAAGCCAGAAGCCCATCCCAACCTAAGCATTCAAGAAATTAACAATACAAACGATCTTCTCCTTGAAATGCAAGAACGTGTCAAGGACTATCAGGTCTTGATTCACTCGATGGCCGTATCTGATTACACTCCTGTCTATATGACAGGGTTTGAGGAAGTTCAATCTAGTTCCAATCTAGAAGAATTTTTAAGCAAGCAAAATCATCAAGCTAAGATTTCTTCAACTGACGAGGTTCAGGTTTTGTTCCTAAAAAAGACACCCAAAATCATCTCTCTAGTCAAGGAATGGAATCCTGCTATTCATCTGATTGGTTTCAAACTGCTGGTTGATGTCTCTGAGGATTATCTCATCGAGATTGCCAGAAAAAGTCTTATCAAGAACCAAGCAGACTTAATTATTGCAAATGACCTGACTCAAATCTCAGCAAACCAGCATCGTGCAATCTTTGTTGAGAAAGATCGGCTTCAAACAGTCCAGACTAAAGAAGAAATTGCAGAACTCCTCCTTGAAAAGATTCAAGCCTATCATTCATAGAAAGGAAAGCTATGGCACATATTCTCTTGGCTGTAACGGGATCAATCGCCTCTTACAAGTCGACAGATTTAGTCAGTTCTCTAAAAAAACAAGGTCATCAAGTCACTGTTTTAATGACTCAGGCTGCTACAGAGTTTATCCAACCTTTGACACTACAGGTACTCTCACAGAATCCTGTTCACTTGGATGTCATGAAGGAACCATATCCTGATCAAGTCAATCATATCGAACTTGGAAAAAAAGTAGATTTATTTATCGTGGCCCCTGCAACAGCTAACACTATTGCAAAACTAGCCCACGGCTTTGCGGACAATATGGTAACCAGTACAGCTCTAGCCTTGCCAAGTCATATTCCCAAACTCATCGCACCAGCTATGAATACAAAAATGTATGACCATCCAGCAACTCAGGCTAATCTGAAAACATTAAAAACCTACGGCTATCAGCTGATTGCTCCTAAGGAATCCCTACTAGCTTGTGGAGACCATGGACGAGGAGCTTTAGCCGACCTCACAATTATTTTAGAAAGAATAAAGGAAACTCTCGATGAAAAAACGCTCTAATATTGCACCCATTGCTATCTTTTTTGCAACCATGCTCGTGATACACTTTCTGAGCTCACTTATCTTTAACCTTTTTCCATTCCCAATCAAACCGACCATCGTTCATATTCCTGTCATTATTGCCAGCATTATCTACGGTCCACGCGTTGGTGTTACACTTGGATTTTTGATGGGGCTACTTAGTTTGACGGTTAACACAATTACAATTCTACCGACAAGCTACCTCTTCTCTCCCTTCGTACCAAATGGGAACATCTACTCAGCTATCATTGCCATCGTCCCACGTATTTTGATTGGTTTAACTCCTTATCTAGTCTATAAACTAATGAAAAACAAGACTGGTCTGATTTTAGCTGGTGCCCTAGGTTCACTTACCAACACAGTCTTTGTACTTGGTGGAATTTTCTACCTTTTTGGAAATGTCTTTGATGGTAATATCCAAAAACTCCTAGCAACCGTTATCTCAACAAATTCGATTGCCGAATTAGTCATTTCCGCAATTCTTACTCTAGCTATTGTTCCAAGACTACAGACTTTGAAAAAATAAAAACATCTCCACTTTCAAGCTTGAAGGTGGAGATGTTGCTCTATACAGTTTTTTTTAGTGAAATCTTTACCAATATTTAATTTAAAATGGCCTATAAACTTAAGTAAATCCTTGCTTTATTGTCTTGTTTGTTATACTATACTAGTGTATATACAGTCAAAAAGGAGATTCTTATGAATACACGGAAAAAGACACAATTTATGACAATGACTGCCCTCTTAACGGCTATTGCGATTTTGATTCCAATTGTTATGCCTTTCAAGATTGTCATCCCACCTGCTTCTTACACTCTTGGGAGCCATATCGCTATTTTTATTGCCATGTTCTTATCGCCCTTGATGGCTGTTTTTGTCATCCTAGCCTCTAGTTTTGGATTTTTGATAGCTGGCTATCCCATGGTTATCGTTTTTCGAGCTTTTTCCCATATCTTTTTTGGGACTTTGGGGGCTCTTTACCTACAAAAATTCCCCGATACCCTAGATAAACCAAAATCTTCCTGGGTTTTCAACTTTGTGTTAGCGCTTGTCCATGCCCTTGCTGAAGTATTAGCTTGTGTCGTTTTTTACGCAACTTCTGGTACCAATGTAGAAAATATGTTTTATGTTCTATTTGTACTAGTTGGATTTGGTACAATTATTCATAGTATGGTAGACTATACATTAGCACTAGCTGTCTATAAAGTGCTTCGCAAACGCCGTTAAAAGGAAGAACTATGACAAAAGATCGCAAACAAGCCCTGCTCCAACTCTTGAAAGAAGCTCCTAAAGCCCTTAATGGCCAAAGTTTGGCGGAACATTTTCATGTCACACGTCAGGTCATTGTACAGGACATTGCAATTTTAAGAGCCGATGGCGCTCCTATCCTATCCACTAATCGTGGCTACGTCTATAAGCAAATTGAAACCAATCCTTATGTTCACAAACTTTTCAAAGTGAAACATGAAGTTGAAGAAATCGGTCAAGAACTCCTTGCTATCGTAGATAATGGCGGACGTGTTCAAAACACCTTGATTGACCATCCCGTTTATGGAGAAATTGAAACCTTGCTGAAACTGTCTTGCCGCCGAGACGTTCAACATTTTCTAGAACAAGTCGAGCATTCTGATTTTAAACCTTTATCTGAATTGACAGATGGTATCCATTACCACCTAGTTGAAGCCGAAACACAACAAGACCTCCACTATATCGAGGAGGCCTTAGATCAGCTAGGTTATTTAGTAAAAGACTAGAAGATTTTCTTCGCCCAGCCATCTTCTGTACGGTGGCGGTAGAAAAATTCAGATTTGTCAGGAGCTTCCATCATCTCCATCAATAGTAACATATCATAGGCCAGATCCAAGTTTGGAATCTGGTCTTTTTGCACCCAATAGTTCAAATAGTAACAATGATATTTAAAAACCACATTGAATGAAAATTAACAACTACTTGCTTACTAAAAATATATCACCAGTTATGTTGATCAACATTATCCTTAGTCACAAGATAAATTGGAGAAACTGTTTCTTTTTCCAGTTTTTTCCCTTGATAATGATCTATTGCTGATTGAATAGCAATTTCACCCATCTTAGCTGGTTGCTGAGCAATAGTGGCAGTAATATCACCTTTTGCAATAGCATCATGTGCATCTGGTTGACCATCAATACCAACAATTAATACATTGCTAAGACCAGCTGCTTTTACTGCTTGTGCAGCTCCTAACGCCATCTCATCATTCTGTGCAAAGATTGCTTGTACTTCTTTGTTTCCTTGAATCATATTTTGCGCTGTATTCAAAGCTTTTGCGCGATCAAAATTAGCGGATTGACTAGAAAGAACATCTAAATTTGTCTTTGAAATTTGTTCAAATCCTTTACCTCTATCTACAGTTGCAGAAGCGCCAGGGACTCCTGATAATTCAAAAGTTTTTGCTTTTTCTCCCAATTGCTTGGTAATAAATTCTGCAGCCATTTTACCTGCTTCTACGTTATCAGAAGCAACAGTTGTCAAGACTTCACCACCATTACTACCGCGGTCAATTAAGATTACCGGAATGTTTGCATTATTAGCAGCTTTAATAGATGTAACAATTGCATCAGAATCAACTGGATTAATTAGTAAAGCATCTACATTTTGACTAATAAAATTTTGAATATCATCTGCTTGTCTAGCAGCATCATCTTGTGCATCTGCTATCTTCAAAGTTACTTCTTTTTCTCCTGCGGCTTTTTCAAGACCATCTTTCATAGCTACAAAATAGGGATTGTTAGTAGTCGAAATAGAAACTCCTAATTTTAATTCTTTTGCCGACTTTTGAGTCGTAGATTTATTATCATTTGATGAATTTCCTAAACCAGTTTTTCCACAAGCTACTAAAGCAAAAATAAATGTTACAAACAAAGCAAAAATGCTAATTTTTTTAATAATTTTCATGTTATTACTCCTCTTAATATATATAGGGATAGTTTCCATCCCGACTATTGTTCGTCATCTAATAAATTGTTACTATTTCCAAAAAAATTGAAAATGATTCTACTGTTTTACAACTTTAAAACGATCAATCAGAACAGCAATTAAGATTACAACTCCTTTTACTACTTGCTGCCAAAATGCTGAAACACCAATAATATTAAGTCCATTATTCAAAACTCCAATAATTAAAGCACCTATTAGAGTCCCCAGTATACGACCTTTACCTCCTGATAATGAGGTTCCCCCAAGAACAACAGCTGCAATAGCATCCATTTCATAACTAGCACCTGCTGTTGGTTGAGCAGAACTTAAGCGTGATGTTATAATCAATCCAGAAATTGAAGCCATTATACCTGAAATTGAATAAATGATAATTTTCACTTTATTTAGTTTCACACCTGATATATATGCTGCTTTTTCATTCCCCCCTATAGCATACACAGATTTACCAAATACTGTTTTATGAAGTAAAACATATAAAATAATAAATACAATAAACATAATAATTACAGGAAATGGAATTCCGACTATGTAACCTTGCCCCAAAAATTGAAATAAGAATGTATCACTTAATCCTTTTGTAATAGGATTCCCATTTGTATAAACAAGTGTTGCTCCCCTAAAAATAGTCATAGTCGCTAAAGTGACGATAAATGGAGCTAATTTCCCGTAGGAAATCAATAACCCATTCATCATACCTAGAATGCAACCCAAAATTAAAGAGATGAGAATTGCTAACGTAACAGGCATTCCAGATCCTAATAAACCTGCTGTTAGCGCGCTGGATAAGGCTAAAATTGATCCTACTGATAAATCGATTCCACCTGTTAGAATAACAAAAGTCATTCCAAAAGCAATCAGTGCATTTGATGTTACTTGCAATAGTAAATTTAACAGATTATTTGCTGTTAAAAAATTTGAATTGATAATAGTGATGACAGCCATTAAAATTATCAATGCTATTACCGTTGTCAATTCTGACATGTACTTCATAGTATTTTTCACACTATTGTCCTCCTGTAGCTAGTTGCATAACTTTTTCTTGTGTAGCTTCTCGACGTGTTAATTCCCCACTAATTCTACCTTCATGCATGACCATAATGCGATCACTGACTCCAATCACTTCTGGTAAATCTGAAGAGACCATAATAATCGGTACACCTCGTTCAGCTAATTCATTCATTAATTGGTAAATTTCACGCTTAGCTCCAACATCTACCCCACGAGTTGGCTCATCTAAAATCAGTACTTTTGGTGCAATACCTATCCATTTTGCTAAAACTACTTTCTGTTGATTACCACCAGAAAGTGTCCCAACTTCCTTATCTGGATAACCTGATTTAATTTGTAACCTATCAATTAAGCGTTGTACAAATATACCACTTGTTTTATTATCGAAAATGCCATTTTTAACAAAATCACGAGTACTAGGTAAAGTCATATTATCTTTAATAGAAAAATCTAAAATCAATCCCTCATCTTTACGATCTTCTGTTAAGAAACCAATTCCATGCTTAATTGCTTCAAAAGGATTTTTAATTATCAGTTGTTCTCCGTTTATTATAATTTGACCAGATTTTAAAGAATCAATTCCAAAAATTGCTCGCATTATTTCAGTACGACCAGCACCCATCAAACCAGAAAAACCAAGAATTTCCCCTTGACGTACATAGAAAGAAATATCCGTAAAAGCATCACCAGAAAGATTCTTAGCTTGAAAAACAATATTCCCAATCTCAGCCTTTTTTTCTGGATAATAATCTTCTAATTCACGGCCTACCATCTTCTGAACTAATTCATCTGCATTAGTTAACTTCGTTTTCTTGGTATCAATTACAAACCCATCCCTCATAACAGTTATAAGATCTGTGATCTTAAAGATTTCTTCCATCCGATGTGAAATATACACAATACCTACACCATCAGATTTTAATCCTTCTATCACTTTAAAAAGTGTTTCAGTTTCACGATCAGTTAAAGCTGCTGTGGGTTCATCCATAATTAACAAGGAAACTTCTGATAATAAACATTTTGCTATTTCTATCATTTGTTGTTGTCCGACTGATAATTGACCAATGATTGCATCGAGAGGAATAGAGATATTAAGACGTTTAAATGCTTCTTTAGCTTTCCTTTCCATACTAACTTTATCTAGAAACCCAATCGAATTTTTAATTTCTCTTCCTAAAAAAAGATTATCAAGTACAGTCATATCTGGCCAAGTATTCATTTCCTGATGAATAAAACTCAGTCCAAACCGTTCTGCCTCTTGAGGATTAGAAAATGTTTTTTCTTTTCCATCAATAAAAATAGTTCCTGAAGTAGCTGGAAAAAGTCCAGTTAAAATATTCATTAAGGTTGATTTGCCTGCGCCATTCTCCCCCATTAAAGCATGAACTTCTCCTGAATTAAGAACCAAATCAATACTTTCTAAAACACGATTATTCCCAAAAGATTTTGAAATGTTCTTCATTTCAATTTTCATAGGCAACCTCCTTCTAAATAATAACTCCTGATTGCAAGATTATATTCGAATATGGTGTATCTTCCCCAGTGCGAATAACTGCCTTAACTTTAGTATTCATAGCTTTCAATTCTTCATGACTAATATATTCAATAATTATATTCGATCCTAAAAGATCTAGAACTGCTTGCCACTGTTCTTTGTTTTTTTCCTTAATTTCTTCTGCTAAGAAAATTTTTTCAATAAGTACATGATCTGAATATTCTTTTAAAACTTCTAAAAAACTTGGACTGCCTTTTCTTAATGCTAAATCAATTTTATCAACACCTTTTGGAACTGGTAATCCTAAATCTCCGATACAAACCAAATCCATATGACCTAAATCATCAGCTAGTTTTGCTATATTACTATTTAAAATCCCATATTTCTTCATATCCTGAATGCTCCTTTATTTCTTTCAAACTAGGCATACCTCCTTGCGCTCCAAATCTTTGAACAGAAAGATGTGAAGCAATCGTTGCAAAGGACAATGCAACATTCATCTCTTTTCCTTTTGAGATAGCATAAGCAAAAGCACCATTAAACGTATCTCCTGCTCCTGTAGTATCAACTACTTCTGCTTTTATAGCAGGAATCTTCTGAACTGCTGCCCCATCATAATAAATAGAACCTTCAACTCCTAATGTCACAATCATTTTATTAGGATAAATTTTAATAATTTCTTCTAATTTCTTATCTGGAAAAAGCTCTGAACATTCATGCTCATTAGGAGTAATAAAATCACAAAAAGGAATCATCTCTATATCCGTTTCTCTAGCTGGTGCAGGATTGTAAAGCACCTTAACTTTATTTTCTTGACAAAATTTAGCTATAGATAAGTTGGCTTCATGTGGTATTTCATTTTGTAATACAACAATACTTGCATCACTAATCAATTCCCACTCATTTTTCCAATCATTTGTTTTAACTAAATTATTCGCTCCGGGATAATAAATAATCCTATTATCACCTCCATATAAAGTAATTTGTGCAACTCCTGTAGATTGTGGTACCGTTCCCACACGTTCTGTAGAAATATTATTATTTTGCAGATTACTTAGTAAATCTGCTGAAAAAATATCTTCTCCGACGTTTCCAAATATGTAAATATTATCTTCAACACTGGATAATCTACCAATAGCTACAGCTTGATTTGCACCTTTTCCACCTGGAACTATATTAAATGAATCGCCAAAAATCGTTTCACCTCCTTCTGGAATCCTTTTTGTTCTCATAACTAAGTCCATTGAAATGCTTCCAACAACAACAATTTTACTCATTTCTTTCTCCTTAATGTATTTCTTTCTATGTACCTAACAGGGAGTTTAATTTTAGCTTCATCTATAGAGAACTTATTTGCCATATTATAGATTAGCTTTGCAGCCTGTTCTCCCATTTTATATGATGATTGGTGGATAGTTGATAAAGAAGGATAAATAAATTGACTAAGTACAATATCATCATAACCAATGATTTGAATATCATCTGGAATTTTTTTCCCAATTGCTAAAATTTCATGAATATAAGCTATCGCATGAATATCAGAAGGTGCTATAATACTATCAATATTTGGATTTCTTTTTAGATTCTCTTTAGCTTCTTTTTGAATTTTTTCAAAGTCAAAAGTTTCACTTTCTTCAATACAAATTTCTAAATTTTTATTCCTCAAATAGTTTAAACTTGCTTCAAATCGTTCCACAATATTCTCAGCTTTATCATCTAAAACTTTGATGATCATAACCTGCTCAGCGCCAGCATCCCAAATTGCTTTAGCAGCCAAACGTCCACCCAACTGATTATCAGAAAAAACACCATAGCCTGTATCTTTACTAATCCGGTCAACCACAACAACAGGTAATGTTAGATTTGGAAATTCCTTTGTAAAGTCAAGGGTTGTTATAATACCAGCTGCATTTGTTTTTAACAAAAGGTTTATATATTCTTCTAACGAATCATGATCTGAAATAGTACCAACCATAATCCTATAACCTTTATCTTTCAAATATGATTCGGCTCCTCGAACCAATCTTGGGAAGAAGGGATTAGAAATATCTGGCAATAAGAGTCCTACCATTTGATTTTTTTTAGTTTTTAAAGATTGTGCTAATACATTTGGTGTGTAATTTAATTTCTTGATAGCATTTTTTATCTTTTCTCTCGCATCATCTCCGACATAGCCTTTTTTCGAAATATATCTTGAAACTGTTGACTTTGATACTCCAGCTTCTTCAGCAACCTGTTTTATTGTAGTCATCACTCCTCCTTTTTATTGTGGAACCGTTCCCTTATTTATATAGTAAGCGTTTTCTTTTGTTTTGTCAATACTTTTTTAGAAATATTTTAAATTTATTTCAGAGTACACATGTTTTTACTAATCTCCTATTACTATTAGATACGAAACACAACAAGACCTCCACTATATCGAGGAGGCCTTGGATCAGCTAGGTTATTTAGTAAAAGACTAGAAGATTTTCTTCTCCCAATCGTCTTCTGTACGGCGAGGGTAGAAAAATTCAGATTTGTCCGGAGCTTCCATCATCTCCATCAAGGGTAACATATCATAGGCCAGATCCAAGTTTGGAATCTGGTCTTTTTGCACCCAAGAAACTTCTCCTTCATCTGAAGAGCGAAGGCTACCAGAGAACTCAGTCGCCTTATAACAAAAGACGATATAGCGTCCGCCTGTATCCAGAGGCCAATTTTTAATGCCAACCAGTTGAGGATTTTGGATAGTCAACCCTGTTTCTTCGTAGATTTCACGAATAACAGACTCCGCAAAAGCCTCACCATTTTCTACATGACCTCCAGGAAAGGCATAACCAGACCAGCGATTGATTTCAGGAGCGCGATACTGCATAACCACGCGCTGGGTTTCGAGGTCTTCAATCAGACAAATATTTGTTAAAATCGTTAATTGGGAACGGGACATAAATTTACTCGCTTTCTAAGTTATTAAAACAGATCTTCGTTGTATTCTACTGCTGACTTCATGATAAAGGAATTGATCAATTCATGATGTTGCTACAAAACCTCTGACAATGATAATTTCTTTATTTTGTATATGATAGTCTATATTAATGGAAATGACTGAACTCAGAATGATTGACAAAGCAAAAAGGCTGAAAAACTAAAGTAAAGTGCCACTAGTGCATTGAATAATTCAAAAATGAGGTGATACCAATGAAAATCTCTTATCCTAAAAAAGACTATCCATGGATGTATAAAGAAAGTCAAATAACGAATAGACTTCCTGCGAAACAAAATATGATACAATAAAACTATGAATTATGAAGTAAGTAAACAATTAACTGATGCACGATTTAAGTGCCTTGTTGGTGTTCAACGCACTACTTTTTGAAGAGATGTTAGCTGTGTTAAAAACAGTTTATCAACTTAAACACGCAAAAGGTGGACGAAGCCCTAAGTTAAGCCTAGAAGACCTCCTCATGGCTACTCTCCAATACATGCGAGAATACCGCACTTATGAACAAATTACGGCTGATTTTGGCATTCACGAAAGCAACTTAATCCGTCGGAGTCAATGGGTTGAAGCAACTCTTATTCAAAGTGGCTTTACGATTTCAAAAACTCATCTTAGTGCTGAGGATACGGTGATTGTGGATGCAACAGAGGTAAAAATCAATCGTCCTAAAAAATCAACTAGCCAATTATTCTTTTAAAAAGAAATGTCATGCTATGAAGGCTCAGGCGATTGTCACAAGCCAAGGGAGAATTGTTTCTTTGGATATTGCAGTGAACTATTGCCATGATATGAAGTTGTTCAAAATGAGTCGCAGAAATATCGGACAAGCTGGCAAGATCTTGGCTGACAGTGGTTATCAAGGAAACATGAAGATGTATTCACAAGCGCAAACTTCGAGGAAACTTAAGCCACTAACTCTTGAAGATAAATCCTATAATCATGTGCTATCTAAAGAGAGAATCAAGGTTGAGAATATTTTTGACAAAGTAAAAACGTTTAAAATGTTTTAAACAACCTATCGAAATCGACGTAAACTCTTTGGATTACGAATAAATTTGATTGCTGGCATTATCAACAGTGAACTAGGATTCTGGTTTCGCAGGAACTCTAATAAAAAACCAGCTATTCCACAAGACCGAAGTAAAGGATAGACCCAAAACTAACAAAATCAAATGAAGAATTACAAAGGTTAGCAAGTCTAGATAGAGTGTTTTAAATGAAAATACCTTTAAGAAATTTTCTTTGGTAATGTTTTTTCTCCTTTTTATTATATATTAAAATCACCATAGTAAATAATAGGTTGAAGAAAGAGATTAGGTAGGTAACAAATGGGAAAGCAAACATAGCTGATTAAAGATTGCAAAGAACATTTCCATCTTTAATCAAGCTACCAAATCGAGAATAATAAAGAATAAGCACCAATAGGAACAAGTATACATATAAAGGACTAATATAATTAAAATGACGAAGTGAAGCAGGAATGCTCTCATTACCAAAAGTTAAATATCCCACACTAATTACAGCAACTATTAAGACTAAATAATTTTAAAAAGCTTCTACTACCCAATGTTTTTCCAACCCTAGACTAAACTTGTTCTCCTGAACTTTTACTTTTATTTTCGCTCTTACTTCTCATTCACCAACTCCACTATCTTCTAGAAAGTCTTACCGTTTCGGATAATTAGTTGCTTGTAGAAAAAAGAGAACATCTAGCTGAAAGGCTGTTTCATCCTGCCACCATGTAAGTAGATTTGCTATTTCCTTTTCAAGCATGGAAGAGTTGACAAGGACAAAAGGCAGAGGAAAATCAAAAGATTACCACTATTGATGTAGAAAACTGGATTTTCAAAACTCAACTCAGCCAAACCTTCTTCAAATCAGACATGACGACCTTGATTTTTCCACCGATATTGATTTCACGGAGTAAAAGCGCATAATGCCTATAGTGCTCCTTTTATCTATTCAGTAAGGCTAAAATAGTAAGTTGTATCTGATGATATTCTATTACTTCTCTTTTGAAGTTTGTTCACCGCTTCTAAACTCCACTGAACCTAATTGTGTAATATCAATCTTTTTCACATAAGGTAATACGGTAAGTATAGCAGTAGTCAATAAAAATGCTAAATCTATCCAAGTTAGTTATATTTTTCTTAATTAACAGTAGTGTTACTGTAACATCACTTCCGACAATCAATAATATAAGGAGCTTTAACTATAGTCAGAAATATTTTTAAATGTAAAAGTCCAATCCCAAATTTTACAATATGGCTCTATTCCAAAAATATCAATTATAAAATGTGGGAAAGCAGATAAAATAAGAACCTGTTCACTAGGATTAATTAATTTTTCATATTGTTTTATAAATATAGTTTCAGAATTGGAAATATCGATTTCATTTTCAACCAAATAGAAAGAACACAATATAAAATATTGGACCAATTTTTCAATCTTCTCTTTAGAATAATCCGGATTTTTATAACTCTCCGAAGATATACACTTATATTTTTCCTTGAATGTTGTACTGCTACCTTTCTTCTTAACCTCATAAATATCAAACAAATGGCACAATACATTACTCCCATTTATAAAATCATCTTTAAAGCATTTTAAAGCTTCAAACATAGGATAACTAATTAGTAGTTTTCCTTTGTCAGTTGATTCATTAAAAAAGGACAAAAGTTTATTAATCTCCTTATAAACCTGATCATTCCTTTTATCTTTCTTGTAGTGATAATGTGCATCTAAGTCAAAAAATAGAAAAATATCCGAGAACTTTTCATGATCTTCTAGCTCATCACTATACTTTATGGACTTATCTTTTAATATTTCTAGTAGGACAGGAATCGTTTCAAATTCATCCTCTTCTAAATACTTGGAGATTCTTTTATATAAATCATATATTAATGTCCCATAACTCTGAACAACAATTGGAATAACATTATTTCCATTTGTTACCATACATGATTGGTGATATTCAATAAATTGGTTTATATATCTTGGCTCATCTACCATACCCTCAACAATAAATAGTATATTACTCATTATCAAAACTACCTGCTCGATACATTTTTTCTATATTTTGTGCTTGACGTATTTCACGACCAGAACGATCCGCAATATTAGCAATTCTATTATTAGAAATAGTAAAATAACTATCAGGTCTTAAAATAGAGTTAGACATATTTGCAGTATTATGTGTAGTCAAAACAACTTGAACCGGTGAGAATTTTAATTTATTTATTAACACTCTAGATACATTATGGTGAAAATAAGAATCAAATTCATCAATAAACAAAAATTGAATTCCATCTACTATTTGCATATACCACATGAAAAATAAAGATAAAGCTAGAGTTCCTTTAGACATAATATTAAAGAAATTAGCCTCTTTTCCCGATGGAAATTTTGCAAAAATATGTTTCGAATCATCAATCTCTTTTTCAAACAATTCATAATGAATACCAACCTCAGAAAGAAATTGTTGATATTCTTTAACCTTATCTTTTTTAATAATCATTTCAGCGATTTGTCCACGTCCTGTCGTATATCCTTGATAATGATTTCCATAAATTGAATCAAATGATAACATTGAATCAACAAACTTAATAAATCTATCAAAAATAGCATCTTTTGTATCTTCTTCCTGATCACCACCTGTCGAATAAACATAGGCAAGTTTTACCAGTGATTGATCATCTCTTAATTTTTCAAAATTTATTTCACCACCATTTTTAAGATTTATTGTTTTAATCTGCTCCTGCCTATCGTATTTAACAATCAATTCATTATCTATGAATAATTCTTCATATAAAATCACATCATACTCTTTTTTACAATAATTATATTTTACAATGTGATTATTAAAATTAAATGTATAATCAAATTTGGCATACTCAGGCGTAGTTTCTAGATTTAAAAAATGTTTTTTATAATCATTAATATTTTTTTCATTATCTGTCAGATGAGTTATAATATCCATTATAGCTAAACCTAGGTTTGATTTGCCCGAGGCATTATCACCATATATAACTGCAGTAGTAACAATATTATTTTTTACAATACTATCATTAAATGAATAATTTCCAGCTGTTAAATCAAACTCAATTTGTGATGTAAAATTTTTAAAACCTTTTACCTTAAATTTTTGTAACATTTTTATACCTCCTATTAGCCGTAAAAAAATTACGGATATTTTGATTATACAATAAATTTTCACTCAGTGCAAGATATGCCCACAGTATATTAAAAATGGGGCTTTATATCAGTAAAAATTGTCTAATTCATTATCACACTACATTTACGAATTCCCCTAATTCAACGCCTTCACTTCCAGCATCATATCACGGATCTGAGCTGCTAGTTCAAAGTCAAGCACTTCAACGGCTTCTTGCATTTGTTTTTCTAGTTTCTTGACGAGGTCTTTGCGTTCTTGTTTATTAAGGCTATTAATATCGACTTCCTTGTCCTCTTCCTTAGCAACTGCCTTGGTCACGGCAATAAGATCACGGATTTCTTTCTTGATGGTTTGAGGTACGATACCATGCTCTTCATTATAAGCCATCTGGATTTTCCGACGGCGGGCAGTTTCATCAATGGCACGTTGCATAGACTGAGTCATCGTGTCCGCATACATGATGACATGTCCTTCGCTGTTACGGGCAGCACGTCCAATAGTTTGGATTAAGCCACGTTCGTTACGGAGGAAGCCTTCCTTGTCAGCATCTAGAATGGCTACGAGACTCACTTCAGGTACGTCAATCCCTTCACGGAGCAGGTTAATTCCGACCAAGACATCAAAGACACCCAAGCGCAGATCACGGATAATCTCCGTCCGTTCCAAGGTCTTGATATCCGAGTGCATGTACTTGACCTTGATACCCATTTCCTTGAAGTAGTCGGTCAAGTCCTCTGCCATTTTCTTAGTCAAAGTGGTGATAAAGGTTCGTTCATTCTTTTCAACACGGGCATTGATTTCACCCAAAAGGTCATCAATCTGTCCCATAGTCGGACGGACTTCTACCTCTGGATCCAAGAGTCCTGTTGGACGAATGATTTGCTCAATCACTGTCTCGGTCTGTTCATTTTCATAGTCACCAGGTGTCGCTGAAACGTAAACAATCTGATGAACGTGACTCTCAAACTCCTCCCGACGGAGAGGACGATTGTCCAAAGCTGATGGCAAACGGAAACCATAATTAACCAGCATTTCCTTACGCGAACGGTCACCATTGTACATACCTTTGATTTGTCCCATAGTCATGTGACTCTCGTCAATCATAATCAAGAAATCATCTGGAAAGAAGTCGAGAAGCGTATAAGGTGGCTCACCTTCGCTACGGCCATCCATATGGCGTGAATAGTTTTCAACCCCATTTGTATAGCCCATCTCGCGCAGCATTTCGATATCGTACTCTGTCCGCTGCTTCAAACGCTGAGCTTCAAGTAATTTGCCTTCCTTCTCAAAGACAGCTAACTGCTCCTCCAACTCTGCCTGAATCTTGGCAATAGCCACTTCCATATGGTCGTCATTGGTCACAAAGTGAGTAGCTGGGAAAATCGCCAAATGATCCACTTCTCCCAATACCTGGCCTGTCAGAGCCTCAACCTCACGGATACGGTCAATCTCGTCTCCGAAAAACTCCACTCGAAAGGCATGTTCATCACGGGAAGCAGGGAAAATCTCCACTACATCCCCACGCACACGAAATCTTCCCCGTTGGAAATCAATATCATTACGTTCAAACTGGATATCAACCAAGTCATTCAAGAGTTTATCACGAGAAATTTCAAGACCTGGACGGAGACTAACGACACTATCAGCGTATTCCTTGGGCGAACCCAAACCATAGATACAAGAGACAGAAGCCACAACAATGACATCATTACGCTCCAAAAGAGCCGAAGTCGCTGAGTGGCGGAGTTTATCAATCTCGTCATTGACAGAGCTGTCCTTCTCAATATAGGTATCACTAGAAGGAACATAGGCCTCTGGCTGGTAATAATCATAGTAAGACACAAAATACTCAACAGCATTCTCAGGGAAAAATTCCTTAAACTCCCCATAGAGCTGTCCTGCCAGAGTCTTATTGTGGGCGATGACCAGAGTGGGTTTATTGACTTTGGAAATGACCTGACTCATGGTATAGGTCTTCCCTGTACCAGTCGCCCCCATCAGAATCTGAGCTTTTTCGCCCCCCTCGATATTATCAACCAACTGCTCGATAGCTTGGGGTTGGTCTCCTGATGGTTCATATTTTGATACTAGTTTAAATTGATTGTCAGTAATGCGGTTAATCATAAGAATCCTCTCTTGATGTGCTATTCCTATTTTAGCATACTTGTAACATTTTCACGAAGAAAAGGACGGACCGAAGTCACATCCTTTCATTTTCTTTCTTTAATTGATAAGCGAGATAGACAATCAGCAGTAGCAAGATCAGACTTGTCATGATAGATCCTTCTATCCCAAAAGAGCCACCTGATAGCCAATCTTGATTACCTTGTGGTAAAAAGGTCATCAAAGACGTTCCTGACGGCTGACCACTAACTAAAATCCCAAAAAGATTTCCCTGAGCAAAATTCCAAGCCCCATGAATACCTGCTACACCCCAAACTGTATCTGTTTTGAGGAGGTAAAGTGACATGGCAACTCCGAATAAAAAGAGATTCACTAGAGATAGAGGGGTGAGACCAGAATTTCCCGCATGAAGCAGGGTAAAGAACAGGCTAGATATAAGAACAGCTAGTTTTAGATTGGTTCTTGAGGCCAATTGAGGAAGGAGCCAAGCACGGGCCACCACTTCTTCTGTTGTCCCCTGTAAAATCCAAAATGGAACGGTAAAAATGACAAAGGCTAGCGAATAAGGATTCAAGTGAATGGACTCAAAACGATATTGCCCTAATGCTACTAAACCTAACAAGGTCAGAAGAAAAAGTGCCAGACCTATACCAAATCCTTTAAGAAGATTGCTGAAGAAATTCTCTCTATAAAATCCCAAGGTTCGAATAGGTCTTTTCTCAACTTTTCTAGTCCATCTGAACACAGTGTTGAGAACGAAACCAAAGGACAGCAATTCTAAAATTAAACGAAAGTCACTTGTTTTATCCGTCAAGCTCTGAAGCAAGGTTTGTAAGAAGGCAGCAAAAGCTTGACCACTCTCTCCAAAATTTCTAGCAAGTCCGATGAGAGCTAACAAACTAATACCATATAAAGTATAAGCCACAAACTCTCCTATAAAGACAAAAGCAAAGGCTAACAAGGGGCTTGTGTAGAGGTTTAACCGCATTTGAGAAGCTTGGAAGTCTTTAAAAATTCTTTTGTTCTTCACATCTCCGTCCTCTTTTCTTCCATTATATACTATTATTATAGCACTTTGTGGTAGCAGTTCAAGAAAGAAATAAAAAGCTTTTATGTTATATCTTCTAACATAAAAGCTCCTAGATTTGCATTTTTTAGTTTTTTCTGATATAATGGGAAAATATTCGGAAAAGGAGACTAAAAATGAAGAAAAAATTTCTAGCATTTTTGCTAATTTTATTCCCAATTTTCTCATTAGGTATTGCAAAGGCAGAAACTATTAAGATTGTGTCTGATACCGCCTATGCACCTTTTGAGTTTAAAGATTCAGATCAAACTTATAAAGGAATTGATGTTGACATTATCAACAAAGTCGCTGAGATTAAAGGATGGAACATTCAGATGTCCTATCCTGGATTTGATGCAGCGGTAAATGCGGTTCAAGCTGGTCAAGCTGACGCTATCATGGCAGGGATGACAAAGACGAAAGAACGTGAAAAAGTCTTCACCATGTCTGATACTTACTATGATACAAAAGTTGTCATTGCAACTACAAAGGCACACAAGATTAGTAAATATGACCAATTAACTGGCAAAACCGTTGGTGTTAAAAACGGAACTGCTGCTCAACGTTTTCTTGAAACAATCAAAGATAAATACGGCTTTACTATTAAAACATTTGACACTAGTGATTTGATGAACAACAGCTTGAGTGCTGGTGCCATCGATGCCATGATGGATGACAAACCTGTTATCGAATATGCCATTAACCAAGGTCAAGACCTCCATATTGAAATGGATGGTGAAGCTGTAGGAAGTTTTGCTTTCGGTGTTAAAAAAGGAAGCAAATACGAGCACCTAGTCACTGAATTTAACCAAGCCTTGGCTGAAATGAAAAAAGATGGTAGTCTTGATAAAATCATCAAGAAATGGACTGCTTCATCATCTTCAGCAGTGCCAACTACAACTACTCTAGCAGGATTAAAAGCCATTCCTGTTAAAGCTAAATACATTATTGCCAGCGATTCTTCTTTTGCACCTTTTGTTTTCCAAAATTCAAGCAACCAATTTACTGGTATTGATATGGACTTGATTAAGGCCATCGCTAAAGACCAAGGTTTTGAAATTGAAATCACCAACCCTGGTTTTGATGCTGCTATCAGTGCTGTTCAAGCTGGACAAGCTGATGGTATCATTGCTGGTATGTCTGTCACAGATGCTCGTAAGGCAACTTTTGACTTCTCAGAATCATACTACACTGCTAATACAATCCTTGGTGTCAAAGAATCAAGCACCATTGCTTCTTATGAAGATTTAAAAGGGAAGACAGTTGGTGTTAAAAACGGAACTGCTTCTCAAACCTTCTTAACAGAAAATCAAAGCAAATACGGTTACAAAATCAAAACCTTCGCTGATGGTTCATCAATGTATGACAGTTTAAACACTGGTGCCATCGATGCCGTTATGGATGATGAACCTGTCCTCAAATATTCTATCAGTCAAGGACAAAAATTGAAAACTCCAATCGCTGGAACTCCAATCGGTGAAACAGCCTTTGCCGTTAAAAAGGGAGCAAATCCAGAATTGATTGAAATGTTCAACAACGGACTTGCAAACCTTAAAGCAAACGGAGAATTTCAAAAGATTCTTGATAAATACCTAGCTAGTGAGTCATCAACTGCTTCAACAAGCACTGTTGATGAGACAACTATCTGGGGCTTGCTTCAAAACAACTACAAACAGCTCCTTAGCGGTCTTGGTATCACTCTTGCTCTAGCTCTTATCTCATTTGCTATTGCCATTGTTATCGGGATTATCTTCGGTATGTTTAGTGTCAGCCCCTACAAATCTCTTCGTCTGATTTCTGAGATTTTCGTTGACGTTATCCGTGGTATCCCTTTGATGATTCTTGCAGCCTTCATCTTCTGGGGAATTCCAAACTTCATCGAGTCCATCACAGGACAACAAAGTCCAATTAACGACTTCGTAGCTGGTACTATTGCCCTCTCACTCAATGCTGCTGCTTATATCGCTGAAATCGTTCGTGGTGGTATTCAGGCCGTTCCGGTTGGCCAAATGGAAGCCAGCCGAAGCTTGGGTATCTCTTATGGAAAAACCATGCGTAAGATTATCTTGCCACAAGCGACTAAATTGATGTTGCCAAACTTTGTTAACCAATTCGTTATCGCTCTTAAAGATACAACCATCGTATCTGCTATCGGTTTGGTTGAACTCTTCCAAACTGGTAAGATTATCATCGCCCGTAACTACCAAAGTTTCAAGATGTATGCAATCCTTGCTATCTTCTATCTTGTAATTATCACACTTTTGACTAGACTAGCGAAACGCTTAGAAAAGAGGATTCGTTAATGGCAAAATTAAAAATTGATGTAAATGATTTACACAAGCACTATGGAAAAAATGAGGTTCTAAAAGGAATCACAACTAAATTCTATGAAGGAGATGTTGTTTGTATCATCGGTCCTTCAGGATCTGGTAAGTCGACCTTCCTCCGTAGCCTTAATCTTCTAGAAGAAGTTACGAGCGGTCACATCACTGTGAACGGCTATGACTTAACTGAAAAAACAACCAACGTTGACCACGTTCGTGAAAATATCGGAATGGTGTTCCAACACTTTAACCTCTTCCCTCATATGTCTGTATTGGACAACATTACTTTTGCTCCTATCGAGCACAAGTTGATGACTAGGGAAGAAGCTGAGAAATTGGGAATGGAGTTGCTTGAGAAGGTTGGGCTAGCAGATAAAGCTAATGCTAACCCAGATAGCCTATCAGGTGGTCAAAAACAACGTGTGGCCATCGCTCGTGGACTTGCAATGAACCCAGATATCATGCTCTTTGATGAACCAACTTCAGCCCTTGACCCTGAGATGGTCGGAGACGTACTGAACGTTATGAAGGAATTGGCTGAGCAAGGTATGACCATGATTATCGTAACCCATGAAATGGGATTTGCCCGTCAAGTTGCCAACCGCGTTATCTTTACTGCAGACGGTGAATTCCTAGAAGACGGAACACCTGATCAAATCTTTGATAACCCACAACACCCACGTCTGAAAGAGTTCTTGGACAAGGTCTTAAACGTCTAAAC